>CAXUCT010000351.1:0-4842 GCA_964249415.1 uncultured Bryobacteraceae bacterium
TCCTGGGCCCTTTCGCAGCCAGCTAAAATCACATGAGACCTTTGATACTCCCACCGTCTTCGTCGGAACGTTCACGGGTGACGTAGATGTTTTGGGAAACCAGCTGCGGCCATGGGTGCAAAAAGTGATCGGCAATCCGCACACCTGGCAAAATCCGAATTATCCTTTGCTGGTGAATAACAGTTGGGGAAGCGGAATGCAAGTAGATGAGGCGCTGGCTCTTAAGATGATTCGCGATTCCGCCGAACTCGGGCTTGAGATGTTCCACATCGATGCCGGATGGTTTCGGGGAGTGGGCGACTGGTACCCCGATCCGAAGAAGTTCCCGCATGGTCTCGCCACTATAGCCAACGATGCCCATCAACACGATCTCAAGTTTGGCATCTGGGTGGATTGGACACAGGCGGCGCTTGATACCTACTCTGGAGCACTCGATTTGCGTGATCCGAAGGTGCACGATTGGACCGTCTCAGACGTACCTGCGAATTGGAAACCGGAACCGTTTAAAGGACAGACCATTGATATCGGTGACCCGGCAGCACACGCCTATGCAAAGCGCGAGGTTTCCCGAATCGTTGATTCGTATCACTTGGACATGCTGGAGCACGATGGCTATCTTGTGGCGCAAGGTTGTGTGCGCCGCGATCATCCTCATGCCGCACCGGACATTGCAAGAATGTCCGTGGAAAAAGTGGACGGATCCTATCTTGTCCTGAGCTCTAATTCGACTGATGTAAGCTATCACGCCGTTCGCGCGTATTACGACATCTACGCAGATCTGAGGCGGCAGCATCCGGATCTGCTGTTCGAAATTTGCAATGACGGCGGTCGCATGGTGGACTTTGGCAGCGCTGCACACGGCGACTACTTTTCCATTACAGACACTTACGACCCTCTGTCTAATCGCCGCGCATTTTACGATGCAAGTCACCTGTTGCCCGCACCGATGCTCGAGTCTTATGTGGAAAAGTGGCCAACGCCCAGGATCGAGAACTTCCGCTACATGTTGCGGAGCGGTATGCAGGGATGGCTGACGATCATGCTTGATACGAACGCGTGGACCCAGCAACAGCACGCCGTGGCTAAACAGGAGATACAGCTTTACAAGAGTGAATTACGCAAATTTATCCGCGATGGAGAGATCTACCACATCGGTCCTCGACCCGACGGTGTCCACTGGGATGGCACTGAGTTCTTCAATGCACGAAATGGGCAAGGAGTAGTTTACGCGTTCCGTGGTTCAATCAAAAGCGAAGGCGAGCACAATTATAAAATTCAGGGCTTTGCGCTAAACAAGCAGTATCGGCTGCGGTTCCAAGACCACAGCGCACCTGATCGAGTCGCGATGGGCCGGGAACTCCGGGAATTCGGATTGACTGTACGACTTTCCATCCCAAACAGCTCAGAGCTGATATTTATTGACGAGAGTAAATGAGCCATCACCATTTGCCTCCGGAGCACGAGGTAACTGGTTCGAATCCAGTCGGGACTACCAACTTCCTCGGTGAGAGCACCTATACGGTCGCTGAGGGTTCAGTTGCGGAGATTGAACGTTAACGCGTTTTACAGACATTTATATTCCTATATCTGTCACAGAGGTGGCCTGCCGTGTTATTCCTGCAATCTTTCCCATCACGTACGACTGAGCAATTAAAGACAAGTTCTTAAGTCTTCCCACTACAGCCTGAAACTCCGAAATTCGGAAATAGTCAGCAGGGGTTGCCGTTTTGAAATCGAGGATGTTCTTTCTCATGATCAAAACATCAAACTTGCGCTCCACATCGTTTCGTTCCTCAATGGCGCAATACGGCGCAACTCCGTGGGTGAATAAGTTGCGATCGCCGGAGAGGAAACTGAACCAGTTGGCAGAGACTTGCGGTGCATTACCGGACGTCGGAGGCTGATCGCACAAGAAGACGAGGAAGTTATGTGTTATCACGTTACCTTTCGATCCGATGAGCGAGACAGTCTTCCCTGAAGACAGCGTCTGTTTGGGAGCGGGTGCTTTCTGAACACCTTCTAAGATTCCGTAGACAAATTTCGCCACAAACTCCAGATATGATCGAAATTGAAAAAACACTGAATCCGTGTGAAGGAGCACCCGATCACGAGCCGCAGTGACATTCTTGCTGTTCACGATGCGGTCGTTCGAGCCGGGCAACTGTGGAGCATCCGGCGGTACCGAAGTGTAAAGTTGCTTGAGAGAAGTATCTAGTTCATTTATCGCTAACCTCATCAAGTCAGATCGAGTGACGATGGAAAGGGCGATATCGCTGAATTTCTCTTTGAGTGTACCTTCTGTCGCCGCAGACAGCTTGTCGGCTTCAACAACCTGCCTCAGTTCGCCCCAAACTAAGGCAGGGTTGAACAAGACGTTCTGAGGATTGAAATTAATGTAAATTACCGATCGAGGGGCTGGCATAGCTTTGTCGCAACTGACACATTAGATCAGAAAGAATTTAGCCCGTCGTCCACGCTGTTGCTCGTCGGGTAAGTCATGCGGTGAAGCTGCGACGAGAAGGAAAACTGCCTACAAGGATCGCCAATTCAAGCTCTTGTTCTGGTCTCGAGCACCGGCTAGTGATCCCCACCGTTAGATGATCCGTCCGCGATAGTTAACAGCCGTGACCGCTTTGGTGCTCACTGATTCACTTTGCCTCATGTGAGACTTGAGCCGCTCGCCGATTTCATAAACAGCCTTCGGACCGAACCAAAAGTTCAGGTAATCCGGATGACCTCGCCGGCCTTTATCGAGTCCAGTGTCCTAATCGCATCCGGAAGCAACCGTTTAAGATCGAGGAGCCTGTTTGTTGGCGCGCACAAGATATGATCGAGATCTGCCGAATGCTTAGATTCTGCTGATATGGAATCTCCTGGTCCGTGGTGACGATCACCTCGAAACCGGCCGCTTCCGCCGCGGCTAACAAGGCGCCATTTTTCAAGCCTGAGAGTTTGGCATATGCAGCAGTTTCGCAGTCGTGTCCAGGGAACAGCAACCGGAGCCGTTGGCCAACACATTCGTCGATCAGGATCCGCATCGAACTCGAGCTAAGCGCAGCTCCCGTGACTCCTCCAGGATCTGGACGGCGAGTTCTCGGCTGACGGTGGGGAAGCCTTCCAGAAAATCGTCGAGAGATTCGCCGTTTTCCAGGTAGTCGAACATGGTCTTTATCGGGACACGCGTGCCTCGAAAAACTGGTGTCCCGTGCATCACTTCGGGATCGCGCGTGATCGGTTCCTGCATGCCTCGATTGTCGCTCAATGTGGGTCTGCGGGTCGGTTCGAGGAATTGGGAGCATACGCCTCGCCGATTTGGAAATTGCACTTCGACGATCCCAAACGGACCAACAGATATAGTTCGCTCCAAAAAAGCAGCGGTTGTCAAATTGGGGTGGCCTAAAATTAGCCTAAAGCGTCAAAACTCGGAGGTCGCGATTCGAAGCAAAGGTTTTCTGCCTTCTGACCATTTGCCTCCGGAGCAGAAGGTCAGAGGTTCGAATCCTCTCGGGGATAGCAACTTCTTGCGGCAGCGCAGTTGAGTGTATTAGACGAGCTCCAATACGTTTGCCGGGAACAAATTATCAAGCCACAATGTCGTTCGATCGGTTCAGGCGTCCGTAACGCAAGTAAAATTTGAGCAGGCCTTGAAGTGAAGTCGTGGATGCCCATCCAGCACCGGCATCACCACCGCTGTACATGTAAGTCAAAAGTGTGCCTGGTTTGTGACATAGACTAGCGATTGTGCTCCTTGGTGTGTCTTTTGGCAGTTTTAATGCATTTGTTTGCTTCGAATCCCTCTTCGCCAGCAACTTGGACGTAGCGTGTGGCCCTCTTGCTGTAGATGGTGCGTTGGCGGCATAGGAAGCGCAACCGCCAACGCACAGGATGCGAGTGTTCCGGACGCGCGCTGCGAAGCCTTTTTCCGCAGCAGGCCCGCAGTAGTTCCGAAGCCCGTTAAACCTCTACGCTAAGCCCTCGCCGCCTGTTACACCGTAAACCTCGCCTGTGATGTAACTGCCTTCCTGCGAAGCCAGCAGCACGTACACGGGCGCAATCTCCGCTGGTTGGCCCGGACGCCCCATGGGTGCGGTCTTGCCCAGTTCCTCCAACTTTTCCTGCGTCTGTCCTCCGCTGGGCTGCAAAGGCGTCCAGAACGGACCCGGCGCTACTGCATTGACCCGCACACCTTTTTCAATAAGCTGTTTCGAGATGGCCTTGGTGAACGCAACAATGCCAGCCTTAGTCATGGCGTAGTCTGCTATGGCAGCGGACGGTTTATACGCTTGGATGGAAGCCGTATTGATAATGGCTGCTCCTGCAGCCAGATGCGGAATGGCAGCCTTGGTGATCCAGAAAAGCGCGTACAGATTGGTTTTCACGGTTCTATCAAACTGCTCTGTTGTTATATCAGCCAGGGTTGGCTGCGTGGTTTGGGCTCCGGCGTTACTGACCAGAATGTCCAAACCTCCCAACCCCTTAACAGCGCTCTCGACCAGGTTGTTGCAAAAAGTTTCCTCGGTAATGTCGCCTGGAAGCGCGACCGCTTTTCGGCCCGCCTCCTCAATGAGCCTGATGACCTCGCGAGCGTCCTCTTCCTCTGCCGGAAGGTACCCGATGGCGACGTCCGCTCCCTCGCGTGCAAAGGCAATGGCAGCCGCGCGCCCAATTCCGGAGTCTCCCCCTGTAATCAGAGCCTTGCGTCCCGCCAACCGCCCGCTTCCCTTATAGCTTGTCTCACCATGATCGGGTTTAGGAATCATCTTCGCGGCGAGCCCGGGAGCCGGTTGGGGCTGCTCAACAAAAGGTGGTTGTGGATATTGTGTGCGTGGATCTTGTTTTGCT
>CAXUCT010000352.1:0-4836 GCA_964249415.1 uncultured Bryobacteraceae bacterium
CTGGTATTTCGCAATGCGCGCGCTCTTCTCGCGCCGCGACTCGATTTGACGCCGCCGCGTCTCACGCTGCAGCTTGAGTTGTTCGGCTTGCTCCTGCGACTTGCTAAGGGGTTTGTTACGAATCGCGACAAGCCGGTTGTACGGAGAGCCTTCGATCATTGACACCTCAAAGGTTTTCGATTCCTCTACGCGCGCTTGTCCGCCGGAGCCTACTTTACTTTTAATGTCATGTTCGCGAAACGAGTATTCAGGTTGCGCCCGCCAGTCGCTTGTATTTACAGCGACAGATCGGTGCACAATCTCGGCTGGGGTAAGCGGACCGGGACCGGGCGAAACCGATCCCCGCACTGTGCCTCGCGCCAAAAGAAAAGCAGTGGCGGCGAGCACGACTGGGCTCATTCCGTACACGCATTCCCCTCCGAGCTCTAGTAAAACACGAAAACACCAGACTCAACCAACCACCACCTCGGCCGCTGGTACCGGGACCCCTTGCTCCAACTGAGCGGAAGACTAAGCTCGAATCCTGCCTTTCAGCAATCCTGGCCCGGCGCACGGGAGAAGGCATCGGGGTCGCGCTCGTCCGCAGGACCGTCCGTGCACTCCAGGTCCTTTTCTATTGCTACTTTCAGCGCCATCCCGTCCACCGGCAATTCAAAATACATCCCGATAGACTCGCCGTGAGCCCAGTCGCTTACTTGTTGCTGAGGAGCAAGAACGCGAATCACACCTGCCAGGAACGACGCCTCTGGAGCCGCTTCAGCGCAGGACTGCAAAGTGTAAGAGATGCGGGCATCGCCGGGGAAGCGCACTTGCTCTTCCAATACAGCGCCTGACACCAAGCCTTCCACCTCGCGCCGGTTCACGCGCAGTCGCAGGCTATTGTTGCGAAACCGCAGCTTCATCACTTACAAGTCTATCCGCCATTCGCCGGAATACACATTGAAGCGCCGGTCACGCACAAACCCTATCAGCGTGACGCCGAACTCGCGAGCCGTTTCAATCGCCAAGCTCGACGGTCCGCCCACAGTAGCAATCGCCGGAGCGCCCGCCATCACCGTCTTTTGAATCAGCTCAAAACTGCTGCGGCTACTCAGAAACAGTAAGTGATTTCGCAGCGGAGTACGCCCATTCAGAAACGCCCAGCCGATCAATTTATCAAGCGCGTTGTGCCGCCCAATATCTTCGAACGCAGCCTCTATCTCCCCCGCCGCGTTCACCAGAGCTGCCGCATGCAAGCCACCCGTTTGCAAAAATCCCTGTTGCCGTTCGCGGAGCAGTCCCGGCAGCGTATCAATCAGCGAAGCGTCGAAGCGGAAACTTCCGGCATCTTCGCGACCGGTTTGGGTAGCGAGTTGTTGCGCGATCGTCTCCCGGCTGCGCTTGCCGCAAATGCCGCAACTCGAATTCACAACGGTGTTACGCGCTAGCCTCCAACCGTCGAAATCCACATCTTTCGCCAACTCCGCCACAATCTCGTTCGATGCCTCGCCGCCCAGCGTCCGCAGGTCCAGCAGATCCTCGCGCTGCTGCACAACTCCTTCAGAGACCAGAAATCCCGCCGCCAATTCCCGATCGTGACCCGGCGTCCGCATGGCCAGCGCCAAGCTGTCTGAGGCCTGAACATCTTTGAACCAATAAGAGACCCGAATCTCAAGTGGCTCCTCTGCCGCAACGGTATCCACAATGCGCTCCGGCCCGGCATCGGCAATGCGCTTCACGCTAAAACGCCGCACGGAAGTGGATTGGGCAGGGGACATTTGAGACCTGATTCTAGGGTCACACGAAGCAGGTGAGTTCGTGCGCTATCTTGTTCCACGAGAGCGCTCATGCAGGCGACCGGAATCAATCAGATCGAACTTCTCCTCCTTGCGCTACTCGTGCTGGTCGCGGCACTCGCAGTGCTGGCGAAGCGTCTCTCCATTCCCTATCCAATTGTTTTAGTAATCGGTGGACTGTGCCTCAGCGTGCTTCCTCATGCACCGCGTATTTCGCTCGATCCGGCCATCGTCTTCCTCGTCATCTTGCCGCCGCTCCTGTTTTCCGCCGCATTCCATATCTCCTGGCGCGAGTTCCGCAATAACATGGTCAGCATTTTCATGCTCGCCTTTGGTCTCGTCGGCTTTACCGTTTACGGGGTCGCGCTCGCCACGCGCTGGATGCTGCCGGGCTTCGATTGGAAACTCGGCCTGGTGCTCGGCGCCGTCGTCGCTACCACCGATCCTCTCTCCGCCACTTCCACCGCGCGCCGGCTTGGAATACCACGCAAGATCACGGACTTACTGGAAGCAGAGAGCCTGGTTAACGACGGCAGCGGACTGGTGGCACTCAAGTTCACCGCTGCGCTGCTGGTGACCGGCATCACCCCCTCCTTCGCGGTCGGTTTGGGCACGCTGTTCTATCTCATTACCGCCGGCGTCGTCATCGGCGTCGCGGTTGGCATGCTGGTCCACAAAGTACAGGAGCCCATCATCGACGCGCCCATTGAAATAACCATCAGCTTGGTGGTCCCTTATGTCGCCTATCTCGCCGCCGAAGCCGCACACTGTTCGGGCGTGATGGCAACGCTTGCCTGTGGCCTCTATCTGGGCCGTCGAAGCTCGGGCCTCTTCTCGCTGCACGCCCGCATCGAGTCTTCTGCCGTTTGGAGCACATTAGACTTCATACTGAACGGCATCGTCTTCCTGGTACTCGGGCTACAACTGCCCTCCATCCTCTCAGACATTCAAGGCCTGAGCCTCGGCACGCTCGTGCGCGATGCCGCTCTGTTCAGCTCGCTGGTCATTCTACTGCGTCTAATCTGGGTGTATCCCGGTGCCTGGATCTCCGCTTGGCTCCGGGAACGCCTGCGCTTACAGCACGTGGATACATTTTCGCCCGCCGCCATCTTCGTCATCGGCTGGTCGGGCATGCGCGGCGTATTAGCGCTGGCCGCCGCCATCTCCCTGCCCGAGAAGCTCAACAACGGCGCGCCGTTCCCGCAAAGAAATGTACTCATCTTCCTCACCTTCTGCGTCATCTTTGCCACGCTGGTTCTGCAAGGTCTCAGTTTGCCTACCATCATCCGGCGCTTAGGGCTGAGTGGAAGTTTGGGCAGCCACAGCGAAGAAGAGATGGCGCGCCGGCACATGATCTCCGCTGCCCTCCAATCGCTCGACCAAATCAAACGTGAGAGCGGACGGGAACGGCCGGACAGCCATGAACAGCTTGAGCGGTATTACCGCGGGCGCTTGGCCTTGCTCGAAGAACGCACCTCCGAAAACGGAGACCCATCCGAAGGCCAGTACGAACGCCAGAACTCGCTTGCCCAACAGCTTCGCGCCATTGAACGCTCCGTAGCCCTGCAGCTGCGAGACGAAAGCAAAATTCACGACGAAGTGCTCAGGACACTCGAACGTGAGCTCGATTTACTAGATGCGCGTTTTGCCGGCTCTAAAGATTAATAGGAACACGATGACTCGCTTCCGCAGCTTGGCCGTAATTCTTTCGTTGATCTTCTCCGTTGGCGGCATCAACAGCGCTGCCGGCGCCCCGGCCGCCGGCTTCAAAGTCGTTGCCCGATACCCGCACTCCACTCAAAGCTACACAGAAGGTTTCTTTTATCTTGATGGACTCTTCTATGAGGGTACGGGCTTGCAAGGGCATTCTGCCGTCATGGCTATCCAACCTGAAACCGGCAAGCCCGTTCAGAAGGTCAATCTGCCAACGGAGTACTTCGGCGAAGGCATAGTCGACTGGGGTCCAAACATTTACGAATGGACCTGGCAGTCCCACGTCTGCTTCGTCTACGACCGCTTCAGCCTCCAGCTGGTCAAGCAGTTCACCTATACCGGCGAGGGCTGGGGCATGACTCGTACGGCGACGGAGATCATCACCAGTGACGGTACTGCGACGCTACGCTTCCGCGATCCCGCCACTTTTGAGGAAACCCGCCACATCGTCGTAAAGGACCGCGCCATTGTCATCAACCAACTCAATGAGCTTGAATACATTAAAGGCGAAATCTATGCCAATGTCTGGCATTCCGACCGTATCGCACGCATCTCGCCCCGCGACGGGCATGTAATCGCCTGGATCGATCTCACAGGTCTTTTGCCGGCGGATCAAAAGCTCAACGATGAATCGGTGCTGAACGGCATCGCTTACGACGCGCAGCATGACCGGCTCTTCGTCACTGGAAAGCAGTGGCCGGCTGTCTTTGAGATCAAGATCGTCAGCCCTTGAACATCGATTCAGCAGGCGCACTCCTCATACATACTAGGAGCATGACGCCAGGACAGCCCCAGCCGAAGTTTCAACTCGCGACAACGCCCGATTACCGTGAGAGCTACGCCAACAGCGTGCAACTGCGCGTAAGCCTGTGGGACTTTTTCTTGATGTTCGGCATCATCAACCAGACCGCTCCTGACGCCGTGACCATCCAAAACTTCCAGGGTGTTTACCTCAGCCCGCCCCAGGCGAAAGCGCTATCGAATCTCCTGCAACAAAACTTGAAGCAATACGAAGCGGCTTTCGGCGAAATTCATCTGGAAGCCCAGTCGCAAGGCGACCTTATTCAGTAGATGATCTCCGGCGAATCCATCCAGTAAAGCGCCATGCCGACAACGCGCCGGCCGCCCATGCCGAAACTGCCGCCATTCGCCTTAGCGCAGGCACGGCCGCCCGCCCGCAATCGCCCGTATCACCTGCTGGTCTTCTTTTTACTCTTTGCCGCGCCGCTCTTCGCGATTCACATCTCGCTATTGCCGCTGCCGTTCTTTTGGGATGAACATGGGCAGTTCATTCCCACCGCGCTCGATCTACTGCGAACCGGCGCTTGGGTGGCACACTCCACTATCC
>CAXUCT010000353.1:0-3784 GCA_964249415.1 uncultured Bryobacteraceae bacterium
GATCGTAAATCAGTTGCGACAGATCTTCGATCGAATAAATATCGTGGTGCGGCGGCGGCGAGATCAGCCCCACTCCCGCAATCGCGTGGCGTACCCGCGCAATCGTCGCATCCACCTTATGGCCGGGCAACTGTCCGCCCTCGCCGGGCTTCGCACCTTGCGCCACCTTGATCTGCAATTCTTCCGCATTCACCAGATAGTGGGCCGTAACGCCGAACCGGCCGGAAGCGACCTGCTTGATGGCGCTGCGCTTGGAATCGCCATTCGCAAGCGGCACGAAGCGCGCTTCATCTTCCCCGCCCTCGCCGGTATTGGACCGGCCGCCGATGCGGTTCATGGCGATGGCGAGTGTCTCGTGCGCCTCCGCGCTAATGGAACCGAAGGACATCGCTCCCGTCGCGAAGTGTTTTACGATCTCGCTCGGCGGCTCCACCTGTTCCAGGGGGATGGGCTGAGGAATGGTGCGCAATTGCATCAAACCACGCAACGTGCAGAGGCGCACGTTTTGTTGATCAATAGCGTTTGTAAACTCTTCAAAAGTCGTGAAGCTGTTCTGCCGTACCGCATGCTGCAGGGTGGCCACCGTGTGCGGATTGAGGAGATGATATTCGCCCTGAATACGGTATTGGTAATTGCCGCCAATTGCAAGCTCAGTGTCCGACTCAGAGACCGGCCGGAACGCAAACTTGTGTTTCTGAACCGCTTCGGAAGCGAGCACATCCAGTCCCACGCCTTCGATGCGCGATGCCGTTCCCGTAAAGTAAACGTCAACCAGTTGCTTGCTGAGGCCGATCGCTTCAAAGACCTGGGCGCCGCGATAGCTTTGCAGCGTGGAAATGCCCATCTTCGAAAACACTTTCAGCAGACCCTTGTTTACGGCCTTGATGTAATTCTTTACTGCCGCTTCGGGCGTCATACTGTTCGGCAGTTCACCGGAGGAAGCGAGCTCTTCGATAGTCTCAATCGCAAGATAAGGATTGACGGCGCTGGCGCCGTAGCCGATCAGCAGAGCGTAGTGCATCACTTCGCGCGGCTCGCCCGATTCGATGATCAAAGCCACACCGGTGCGCGTGCCTTCGCGAACCAAGTGATTATGCACGGCGGTGAGCGCAAGCAGGCATGGGATGGGAGCGAACTCTTCATCGATGCCGCGATCAGAGAGAATCAACAGCGAGTAACCGGCTTTGATGGCAAGCGATGCGCGCCGGCAAAGACCATCGAGCGCACGCTTCAGGCCGACCTCGCCTTCATGCGCGCTGAAGGTGGTTGGTAGCGTGGAGGCGAGCAGATCTCCACGCGAAACACGGCGCAGCTTCTCAAGATCGCGATTGGTCAGAATCGAGTGCGGCATCTTCAGCGTGTGGCAATGCTCCGGCGTTTCGGCCAGAATATTGCGCTCCGTCCCGATGTAGCTGGTGAGTGACATGACTAGCTCTTCGCGAAGAGGGTCGATGGGTGGGTTGGTCACCTGCGCGAAGAGTTGCTTGAAGTAGTTGAAGAGCGATTGCGGCTTGTCCGAAAGGCAGGCCAGCGGCGTATCGATTCCCATGGAACCGATGGCTTCTTCGCCGTTCGCCGCCATGGGCGAGATCAGCAGCCGGATATCTTCGTCGGTGTAGCCAAAGCAACGCTGCCGCATCAGCACGGTTTCATGGTCGGAGCCTTGCACGCGCGTGGGCTCAGGCAGTGCATCGATGCTGACCTGGTTCTTTTCCACCCACTCGCCGTAAGGCTGGCGCGCCGCCAGGTCGCGTTTCAGCTCTTCATCAGGCACCAGGCGGCCCTGCTCTAGATCCACCAGCAGCATCTTGCCGGGCTGCAGGCGGCCTTTGCAGGCAATCTCCTCAGGAGCGAAGGGCAGGACGCCCGATTCAGAGGCCATCACCAGCAAGCCGTCTTTTGTAATTAGATAACGCGCCGGGCGCAGACCGTTGCGGTCGAGCGTGGCCCCGATCACTCGTCCGTCTGTAAAGGCGACGGCTGCCGGCCCATCCCACGGCTCCATCAGCGACGCATGATACTCGTAAAACGCGCGCTTGTCGGGCGGCATGGTGCCGTCGCCGTCCCAGGCCTCGGGAATTAGCATGGCCATGACGTGCGGTAACGAGCGGCCGGACATGGTCAGCAACTCCACCGCGTTATCCAGCGCTCCCGAATCGCTAGCACCTGCTTGCATGATGGGGAACAACTTCTTCATGTCGTCAAAATGCGGCGAGGAAAGCACCGACTGGCGTGCGTTCATCCAGTTGACATTGCCGCGCACCGTGTTGATCTCGCCGTTGTGGCAGAGATAGCGGTAAGGATGCGCAAGCGGCCAAGTCGGAAAGGTGTTCGTGGAGAAGCGCTGATGAACCAGGCAGAGGGCGCTCTTGGTGTCGGGATCGAGGAGTTCGGTATAGAACTCGCTGATCTGGCTGGCGAGCAGCAGACCTTTGTAAATGATGGTGCGGGAGGAAAATGACGGGATGTAGAAGAATCCTTTGTCGCGCATGTCGGATGCGGCGACTGCGGCTTCGGTGCGATTGCGGACGACGTAGAGCTTGCGTTCGAACTGGTCGGCCGGCATACCTTTCGGGCAGGCTACAAAGAGCTGCTCGATATAAGGCTGCGAGGTGCGGGCGACGCGGCCAATCGCATCGACATGCACCGGCGCGTCGCGCCAGCCGAGAACTGCGAGCCCTTCCTCATGCGAGAGTTTTTCGAGCAGACCTTCGCAGGCCAGCCGCTGCTGCCGTTCGACCGGCAGGAAACACATGGCAATGCCATATTCGCCGGGACCGGGAAGCGCGATGTCAAGGCTGGCGGCTTCCTTCGCGAAGAACTCATGCGGAATCTGGATCAGAACGCCGGCGCCGTCGCCCGTTTCCGCATCGCAGCCGGAAGCGCCGCGATGCTCCAGGTTTCTTAGAATTTGCAAACCTTTTGAGATGATGTCGTGCGATGGCTCACCCTTGATGTTCACGACAAAGCCCATGCCGCAGGCATCGTGTTCGTTGGCCGGATTGTACAGGCCTTGTGCTGGCGGGAGCTGGTTAGTTATGTCGGGCAGGGACACTACGCCTCCTCTTGAAGCGGGGAGAGATAGGTTTCAGTATACCTGCGGTTGCAATATGCGTCAAACTGGATTTGCGAAGACACAATATTAGCTTTTCTTATGTTAGATTGGGGTCGTCGTGACTTTAGCGAATCTGCGGTTAATCCGCGATGTAGCTCAGCTTCACAGCGTTAGTAAAGCAGCCCGGCTAAACGAAGTCAGCCAGTCGGCCGCGAGTCAAGCGATCCAAGAAGTAGAACGCGAGCTGGAAGTAGATCTTTTCGATCGCAGCACGCGTCCACTGGCCGTAACCGCCGCCGGCAAGTTGTACGTGGAGTATTGCCGGGATCTGTTGCGGCGGCGGGACGAGCTCGAGGCCTCCCTCGGCCGTCTCAAGAAAGAAGCCAAGGGAACGGCGCGCTTAGCGGCCATCTATTCTGTGGGCCTTTCTGAGATGTCGGAGATCAAGGCGCGCTTTGAGAAGAAGTTCCCTGATGGGGAGTTGCACGTATCGTATCTGCGGCCGGAGCGTGTCTGGGAAGCCGTCGTGGAAGATCAAGCCGATTTGGGTTTGATGAGCTACGCTGAGTCTTCGCGGGAGGTGGTAGCGCTCGCTTGGCGGAATGAAGAGATGGTGGTAGCGGCGGCGCCCGATCACCGGCTGGCGAGAAGGGCCTCCGTGCCGCCCACAGCACTGGAAGGCGAAAACTTCATCGGGTTTGACGACGGTTTACCAATACAGGCGCAGAT
>CAXUCT010000353.1:3853-4830 GCA_964249415.1 uncultured Bryobacteraceae bacterium
GGCCGAATGGTCGCGCTGGCGCTTGATCCCGCGCAGTTGTATCGTCCGGTGCGGATTATTCATCGGCGCAAGAAAGTCTTCAATGAGGTGAGCAGCGGCTTGCTGGCGCTGCTGCAGGAAGAAAAGGCTAACGCGGCGTAACCAGTCGGTCTGCGACGCGACGATATACTCACGGTTTGCCTCCAAACCAACAATATTTAGGCCAGCGGAACCGACGCGGCGGGCTGCTTTTTCTCGTCGTTGCCCTGCTGATTCTGCTGATCTCGTCGCGCTATCTGGCTTCCACGCTGATCGACTATGCGTGGTGGTCTGAAGTTCACCAGCTGGATACGTGGATCAGCCTGCTGATTTACGGAACCGGCCCGATTGCTTTGGCGGCAGTGTTGTTTTTCGTTGCGTTTTGGACCGCTTTCCAATTGGGCATTCGCAGCTGATCGGACGCGCTGTTGTTCTGTGTTGTCAAGCGTTCTCTGCTTACGAGACTCGCCCTGCTGATATTGGTGGTGCTCGCCATTGGGGTGGCGAACGCGACTGTCGACAGCTGGGCAGTAGTGAGGTATTTCGGAGGTTTGCGGCTTCCGCCTACTGCCGGGGAATTCGTGGATCCGATCTTCGGCCGGCCTCTGCACTTTTACTTCTTTGGATTGCCTTTCTACAACATGCTGTTGAGGGTGGTGCTGGTGGGCGCTATTCTGTCGCTGCTAATCTACTGGGCGGCGTCCAACGCGGAAACGGTCAGCAGAAGCATGCCCGCGTTTGGCTCTTCGACGCCGTTCGAGTTCGAAGGGCTGCGAATCGGCGACCTGTTCCACGCGCAATTTGTGCGGCTGGTGGCGGCATGCTTTCTGCTGGCGTTGGCGGCATAGTTTTTCTTCAATCGCTACGATTTGTTGCTCGAAGATCACAGCTCGTACTTAGTGGGCGTGAACTGGGTGGCGGACCACGTGGTGATTCCGCTGCAATGGCTGATGATCGTC
>CAXUCT010000354.1:0-4809 GCA_964249415.1 uncultured Bryobacteraceae bacterium
GATTTACGCAGGCCATCTTCGGAGGGACTGCCAGGCACCCCAGCGTTCATGGCGTCCCTGCATTATAACGTTAAGCGCAAACTCCGCTGGCGGCTCTTGGCGAGTTCTTACTCGCCACCTCTTCCCGTCATCTTTCGTATAAACGTCACTTCCGCTGGCCGGTAGGGCTTTCCATTTCGAGTGAAGATGTCGTGGAACCAAACCGCCGGCGAACGGTACACGTAGGGCTGCTGCCAGGAATCCCACGGCAGATAGGTCTGCGTCTTGCCTTGCACGAACCCCCAGTTGATGGCGCCCACGTCGCACTGCTTGGCAATCGGTAAAATGCCTTGAAACGTGCTGTTCTCGCCCCGCGCCATGTATTCGGTACAGATGAGGGGGCGCCCGTAGGGCTGCAGCCACTTCACGCGCTTTTCGAAATCGGCCGGCACGCCGTAGTTGTGAAACGACACAACGTCTGACAGCTCTAACTGCTGCTTGGCCGCCGGTTCCAAGTTTGCGGGATCGGACCAGTCGCCGTGCCATACTCCGCTGGTCAGCGGTTGGAACGGATTGACGGACCGCGCCCACAAAAAGGCCTGCGGAAGAAGCGTAAGCACAAGCTGCACTTTGTTGGGCGGTTCTTCTTTGCCATAGCTCGAATCGTTGGTATTGTCCGGCTCATTCCAAATGTCCCAAGCCAGCACTCTGCGGTCTTGCCCGAACGCCGCGACAACGCCCTTTACATACTGCTCCAGCCGAGGATACTGTGACGGGTCGGCGAGCGCGTCCACGCCTGGGCTTTGTACCCAGCGCGAGTTGTGGATTCCGGGCCGCGGCCGCGCTTGCTTGCCAAGCTTCGGGTGCGGATCCCAGCAGGAATCGAACAACACGAAAATGGGCCTGATTTTATGCCGGTCGCAGATGTCGAGAAAGGTATCGATGCGCTTTTTAAATCCCTGTTGGTCTTGTTCCCATGGCAGATCGTGCAGAAACACGCGCATGGTGTTCATGCCCAGCCCTTGGGCCCAACCCAGTTCTTTATCGATGCGCTTTGCGTCAAAGGTAGAGGCCTGCCACATCTCCAGTTCATTGCTGGCATCTGCGGGAATGTAGTTGCTCCCCACTAGCCAAGGCTGCTGTGAATACCACGAATTGGCTCTTTCCTTAGTCCAACGTTCAGGGGCAGCCGGTGTCTGTGCGGCAAACAGAGCCGCTGCCGTTAACAAAGTAGCAACTAGCACGCGGCGATTATTTCGTCCCATTTATTCTGTGCCCTTCTTTTTGTTCTCTACCCGCATTTTCACTTCGAAACGTGATGTCCGCCGGTCGATCTAACGAGACAGTCCTCAGGGGGAACCATGAAGTTCTTGCAATCACATCTTATTCGAAGGTTCTTGGTGGCGTCCATCTTGCTTGGCGGGTGCGCCCTATTTTCACAGACAAACCGGGGCTCCATCACGGGCAATGTCACGGACCCATCGGGTGCAGCGATCGGGAACGCTACCGTAACGGCCACGGAGATCAACAGCAACACGACGTATAACACTGTCACGACCGGCGCCGGGGATTATAGTTTTCCGCAGGTGGAGGTCGGTACGTATAACGCGACGATCACCGCTCCTGGATTCAAGAAAGATGAGCGTACCGGCATAGTTGTTCAAATCAACACGCCCACCGTTTTAAACATCCAACTCACTGTCGGCCAGCAGGCGGAAACAGTCACCGTCACCGCCGATGCGCCCACTGTTGAATCTACCTCGTCAGACATTGGCGCCGTTGTTACACCGCAGCAGGTGGAGGAGTTGCCGCTGTCTCTTGGCGGTGTCGGTGCATTTCGTTCGCCCGAGGCGTTTGAATTTTTGCTTCCGGGAACGGTGGGGCCTGGTACCGGGAATAACGCCAATGGCATTTATATCCAGAAGACCAGCGGCGGCGAGAACTTCGGTGACGACATCGTTCTAGATGGGTCAACGGCAGCACGTCCCGATAACAATTCGACTTTCGATGAAACTGCTCCTTCGGTAGAAGCGCTGCGCGAATTCCGCCTTGAAACCGCCACTCCTCCGGCGCAGTTCGACCGCACGACGGGTGGCGTCCGCAGCTTCACAACCCGCTCAGGAACGAACTCGTTCCATGGCGCCGCGTTCGACATCCTGCGGAACACGGACTTGGACGCGAACCTCTATTTCAATAATCTGGGCTTGAACACCTGCGCGCCAAACGATGGGACGTGCCGTTCCACGTACGCGACTCCCAAGGACATCAAGAACGACTATGGCGTGGTTCTGGGCGGACCGGTTTTCAAGAACAAAACATTCTTCTTCTTCGCCTGGGAGCAACTGCAATGGCCACGCAGCGCCACCACGACCAGCAATCTTCCAACGGCCGCGGAACGTGGCGGAGACTTTTCAGCCTTGCTCACTTCCAACGTTATCGGAACCAATCCTTGCACGGGCGCGCCGGTCTATGCCGGTCAAATCTTCGATCCACGGTCGACCACCACCAGCGCGAACGGCACGCCATGCCGCACCACGCCATTCCCAAATAACGTGATCCCGCCCGGCGAGCTCAGTCAAGTTGCGCTGAAAGCGCTCAGCTACGTGCCGCAAACGAACCTGCCCGGCCTTCAGAACAACTTCAACTTTCGCAGCAGTTTTCCTACGAATAACACTACCTACACCATTCGGATCGATCACAATATCGGCAGTTCCGATAAGATCTTCGCTTCTTAAGACGCCCGCCAAAACACGCTGCTCACGGGCGGCACTCCAGCTTTGCCCGCTCCTGTGGATCCAAATACCTGGAATCAGAATTTTATTACCCACTACGGGCGGTTTGGTTGGGACCACACCTTCGGCTCCAGCTTGCTGAATCATCTGAACCTCGGGTTCGATCGTTGGAACAGCAATAACTTCGCCGTGGGCGCGACCGGCGGCACGAATTATGCCGCGCAGTTGGGGCTGGCGAATGTCAGCGGACCAGCCTTTCCGCAGTTCAATATTGGCAATGGGTTCCCCAGCATTGGCCAACAAAGAGCGGACGACACGGTCAGCAACCTGGCGGATGTGGGCGATATCCTGTCTTGGAGTAGAGGCCGGCATACGATCACATTCGGCGGCAACTATCGCTGGAGTCAACTAAATAATCTCACCCAAGATGCCAACAGCGGCTACTACAATTTTGCGAATATTGAGACCGCAGCCGGGCCCGGCGTCCTGGGCTCGCAAGGCGGCAACAGCTTCGCTAGTTTCCTGCTGGGCCAAGTGGATAACGCCGGGCTCACCGTGTTTGCGCATTATCCGCGCTACACACAGAACTACTACGCGTTATTCCTTCAGGATGACTTCAAAGTGTCGCAGCATTTGACGCTGAATCTCGGGTTGCGCTGGGATGTGGATCAGCCGCGCAAGGAGGCGAGCAACTTCACGTCGAACTTCAGTCCAACCACACCCAATCCGGGGGCCAACGGTCTTCCTGGCGCTTTGATCTTCGCTTCGAATTGCGGCGGCTGCAATGTGCGCTGGGCAAAGACGTTCTTCGATGACTTTGGTCCTCGCGTCGGATTTGCCTATTCGCCTGGCGATAGCGGAAAAACAGCCATTCGCGGCGCCTACAGCATTCTCTACGGTCCCCTGTTCTATTCGGATTTCGGAAACAATGTGAATGCGGGCTACAGTGCGTCCCCGAACCCCGTCTCGCCGAATGGTTTCTCGCCGGCGTTCAATTTAACTAACGGGTTCCCCGCCTATGCTGCTCCGCCACTGCTGAATCCGGCGCTTCGCAACAATGGCGGCGTCGATTACATCACGCCTGGTTTCGGCAAGCCTCCCATGGTGCAAAGCTGGAGTTTCCAGGTGCAGCAGCAAATTGCCACCGATCTGATTCTGAGCGTCGCTTATGTAGGGAACAAGGCGCAGAACCTACGGTCCGCCGCGGCAGACGGCATGTACAACAATTTCCCGCTGCAGGATCTTTCGCTGGGGCAGAGTGTGCTTGCCGCTCCCATCGGCTCTGCGGCCGCTAATGCGGCAGGCATTACCGCGCCGTATCCGGGCTTTACGGGGTCAGTGGGAGACGCGCTCCGCCATTATCCGCAGTACAGGCGTATTAACACCGACTGCTGTCTCGAGAACGACGGCATGTCCACTTTCGAAGCGCTCGAAGTGATGCTGCAGCGACGCTTCCATAACGGCCTTAACTTGCAAGTTTCTTATACCTGGTCGAAAACCATCAGCGACGCTGACAGCTTGTTCCCCGGACAGAATGCGGGCGGCGGCCTGTATCAAAATCCATACAATCTTTATCAGGAGAAATCAATCAGCAGCCAGGATATCCCTCATAACTTTGTTGTGAGCTATATTTACGAACTGCCATTCGGTCGCGGGAAGAAGTTCTTGAACCACGGCGGCATTGCTAATGCGATCGTGGGTGGATGGCGCATAGGAGCAATTCAGCGCTACGAAAGCGGCCAGCCGTTGCCCTTCTACTGCGCCTCGGGCGTGCCGGGCTGGGATGATTGCTTCCGGTTCAACCCGGTGGCCGGGCAGTCCGTTGTTAATCCCGCCATCAACCAACCCGGATACAATCCACTTACTACTCCCTATCTGAACAATAACTTCTTCGCTGACCCGAACCCGAATCCGAATGCACCTATCCAATTCGGCCAACTATCGCGCGTGACGGGCTTCCGCATGCAACCCTTCTATAACGAAGATGTGAATCTGGCTAAGCGTTTTAGTATTAGGGAGAACATCAACCTTGAAGTTCGCGCGGATGCCTTCAACATCGCGAACCGCCATATTTTTGGACAACCGGGGAATCTTAATC
>CAXUCT010000355.1:0-4788 GCA_964249415.1 uncultured Bryobacteraceae bacterium
GAGCCAGAATCGCGCTGATGAGCATTAACGCGACGGCCACCATCACGGCGAGGGCTGAGCTTTCCGAGATGACTCCGATCAGGACCACTACGGTTAACAAGACAGCAAAGATGAACAGAGTACCCGGAATGGCAAGCAGAAAGCGCTTCTCCCAGATACCGGTTTTCCAGCCGATGATGATCCAAATAGAGCAGATCAGGTAGATGTGATTGGCCGCCACGACAAGAACGTTGCCGGCATAGCGGCCGAGCAGAAGCATGGGCCGCGTGATCGGCTTTGACAACAGCAGCGAGATCCGGCCTGCTTCGAGCACGCTGGGAGTCAGTCCGGAAGAGGCGAAGATCGCGAGAAACGTACCCCAAATGTAGAGGAAAACCGATATGAACGCATAGGATTTATTCACGAATTGGCGAACGTCCAGCCGGCTCACAGTGCCTTGGATGCCCATGATGGAGACGGCGCCCTGCACCAGGTCGATTTTCAGTACGAACAGAAAAATCACGATCAGCAAAGTCGAGAGTCCGAAGAGTCCCCAAAACAACCAGCGCGCGCGAGCTTCCTGGAAGGTATCGCTGATTAGCGCTCCTATCACTCCTACGGGGGAGGTGCTCAACTCCCCACTCATGCGGCTTTCCCCACTTCCGTAGCGCGAATGAACACGTCTTCCAGGCTGCTGGTGGATGCAGTTACGCTTTCAATCAAACCTCCAGCGGCACGAATCTCGTCAATCGCGCGGTTTGCTTCTTCACGCGTGGCCAGGTGTAGTTCAATGCCGTCTTCCAAAGGAACGACGGCGGCACCCAGGCCGTGCAGACTGGTGAGCGCGCCTTCCGGCAAAGAGGTCGCTGCCAGCCGGTAGCCGCGGCCCGCCACAAGTGAGCTAACCTTGCCTTCCAGCGCAAGCTTCCCTTTGTGAAGGATCGCCACGTATTCACAGAATGATTCCACTTCGCCTAGAAGATGGGAGTTGATGAACACGGTGACGCCGGTTCCTGTCAGCCCATTCAAAATGTCGCGTATATGGCGGCGCCCTACGGGGTCGACGCCATCGGTAGGCTCATCTAGAATCAGCAGCCGCGGGCGATGCATCAATGCCTGTGCCAAGCCCAAGCGCTGCAGCATGCCTTTGGAATATTTCTTGATGCGAACATCGCCCCAGTCCTTCAGCCCTACCAATTCGAGTAACTCCGGAACACGGCTCTTGCGCTCATTGCGTGAGAGCCCCGACAGAGCTGCGTAAAAATCCAACATGCCGCTCCCGGTGAAGTAAGTCGGGAAACGATGGTTCTCCGGCAAATAGCCCACCGGCCTGCGCGCCTCCGGATCACGCGCATCTCTTCCAAAGAGCGAAGCCGAGCCGGAGGTCGGATTCACAGCCGAAAGCAGCATTTTGACAAAGGTGGTCTTCCCCGCCCCATTCGGCCCCAGCAATCCAAATTTCACTCCCCTGGGCACGCGCAGGGAAAGGTCCGAGACGGCAGCCGTCTCGCGCCCTCGGAATCGCGTTCGGTAAAGCTTCCCAAGTCCCGCCGCTTCAATCGCATAATCGGTTGCCATGTTCAGTCAGAATGCCCACTTCAGGATACGAACGGGCGACAATGATAGTTCCTGAGGATCGCTCCCAAGTCGATGACATTTCGCCGGATCTGCTTTCTCTTGTTTGTGACTGCTGTGGGCGCGCTTGGGCAAAGCTCGCCCGCGCCAGATCCGCAAAGCCAACCAACCGCTCAGACGCCTGCTCCTCTCAGAACCACCGTCACGGTGAATGCGAACGTCTCCAGCGAAACGCCGGCGGCGATTACCGTTCTCGATCAACAGCAGCTGGAGCAAATACCCGGCACTGATATTGACGACCGTCTGCGGCAAGTACCGGGCTTCAGCCTATTCCGCAGAACCTCCAGCATTGTCGCCAATCCGACTACACAGGGCGTCTCGCTTCGCGCCATCGGCTCTTCCGGCGCCAGCAGAACGTTGGTTCTCTGGGACAGCATCCCTATCAACGATCCTTTCGGCGGCTGGGTTTATTGGACTCGCCTGGATCCCAACTTCATCGGCGAGGTGGACATCGCTCGCGGGGCATCGACCAGCATCTTCGGCGATCGCGCGATGGGGGGCACGCTCTCGCTGTTCACTCCTCCGGAACAGCACGACCATCTCTTTGCCGATGCTCTTGCGGGCAATGAAGGCACCGCGGATGTGTCCGCCGCCTACTCCAATCTTTGGGGGCTTTGGGGCGTTACGGTTCATTCTCGCGACCTCACAACGGACGGCTACTACATCACCCCGGAACCGTTGCGCGGCGCGGCTGACAACAAGGCAAACGTTCATTTCGCCACAGGCCAAGTAGATCTTGATTACCTCGGCACGCCCGATCGCCTCTCGCTTCATCTCGACATTCTTGCGGAAGAGCGTCATAACGGTACCGAGCTCACGCACAATTCCACCGCGCTTGGCACGGTTGGCGCGAACTACACACACTCCTGGACGAACGATCAAATCTCCGTGGTGGGTTTCCATACCCAGGAGCAGTTTCACAGCACTTACTCCAGCGTTTCGCTCAACAGAAACTTTGAGACGCTCACGTCCCGCCAGACTGTTCCCCTTGATGATTATGGCGGGGACGCTTATTGGCAACATCACGGCCGAGGCCATTCGTTCAAATGGAACACCATCATTGGAGCTGATGCTGACGATACGCATGGCATCAGTTACGACTACTCGTACACGACGCGAACGCTGGCGCGCAGCGGCGGCACGTTGCTGGAACATGGGCTGTTCGGCCAAGGCGATGTGGAGCTAGGGCCGGTCCGCTTCTTTGCCGGCATCCGTCATCAGTTCACCGGTCAACATGGAGAAACGTTCGTGAGTCCCAACGGCGGCATGGCCGTCGGAATCAAGCGGGTTCGCTTGCGCGCCTCGGGCTACCGAAGTTTTCGCGCTCCCACTTTGAACGAACTGTATCGCCAATTCCGCGTTGGGAACACCCTCACGCTGGCGAACCCGAACCTGGTTCCAGAGGGCCTGACGGGCGTGGAAGCGGGCGTGGATTGGACTGCGGAACGCTCGCAGATTTCGCTTACCTTGTTTCACAATGACCTTGAGAACCTGATCGATAACGCGACGCTCAGCACTTCGCGCACGCTTATCCGACGCGAGCGGGCCAACTTTCCGGCCGCTCTCTCACGCGGCTTTGAAGCCAGCATTAACCATCATTGGACTCACTGGATTGCGGAGGCAGGCTATCTGTTTGCCGATGCGCGGCTGTCAAACGGCCAACGCCTTCCGCAGATTCCAAAGCAGCAAGGCACGGCGCAACTTACCTATCAACTTCATTCCACTTTTATCTCCGGCGGCATCCGTGCGTTTGGCTTGCAATTTGACGATGACCTGAATCAATATCTGCTACCGGGCTACGCGGCGCTGGAACTCTCGGCGCAGCAGCACCTCACCAAGAAGCTTTCGGCTGTGGTCTCGATTGAAAACTTACTGGACCGGAGCTACCTGGTCGCGCTGACTCCTACGCCCAACACGGGCGAGCCACGTCAATGGCGAGTTGGTCTTCGCTGGAGCGGGGCCGTTCATTAGGAAGATGTTGAGAAGGACAGCGTGGCCACTCCCTCACGTTCGTGGCTTGGCAAGTTACAGTCGTGGCTCGGCAAGGCGCCTGCGGCTTCGCTCGTGCGACTATACGGCCAGGAGTTTCCATGGACGCAATACCTCTACCCACTTACGAAATTGTTGCGATCGACGACATCGCACCCGGCGTGACGGGGCTCCGCATTTTATTTGTGAACGTGTTCGCGCTCTCCACTCCAAGCGGAGGATGGACGCTTATCGATACCGGCCTCTACCTCTCCGGCGGCAAGATCAAACATTGGGCCGAGAGCCACTTCGGCAAGGGCGCCAAACCGGAAGCGATCATCCTGACACACGGGCATTTCGACCACGTGGGTGCGGTGAAGGATCTACTCGAGGACTGGGACGTACCTGTTTACGCCCATCCCGATGAACTCCGGTTTCTCACTGGCCAAGCCAAATACCCGGCGCCCGATCCGGGTGTCGGCGGAGGTCTGATGGCGGTCATGTCGCCGCTTTACCCGCGCACCTCTGCCGATCTCAGCGGGCGCGTCCAAGCCTTACCGGCGGACGGTAGCGTGCCTACTCTGCCCGATTGGCGCTGGATGCACACGCCGGGCCATGCGCCTGGTCACATCTCGCTCTATCGCGCGGAAGATAAGGTCCTTCTACCGGCGGACGCTTTCTGCACGACCAAGCAGGAGTCGTTCCTGGCCGTCGCTAAGCAGACGCCTGAGCTCCACGGTCCACCCGCCTATTACACGACCGATTGGGACGCGGCACGCAGTTCAGTTATTGAACTGGCGGAGCTTCGCCCGCGCACGATTGCGCCGAGCCACGGTCTTCCCATGTCCGGCAACGAGGTTCCCGATCAGCTCCAGAGTCTTGCCACGAACTTTGACCGCCTCGCGGTGCCCGAGCACGGCAAGTACGTGCATAATCCCGCGACTGCCGAGCCAGTCTAAACGGGGAAGCTGGAGCGGCCGTTTCAGGCGGCCTGTTTGGCAGTTGCGCCGGCGCTGCTTTGCGAGTGAGTGCGATCGAGGTGCTCTTCAATTTGAGCGTTTGAAAAAACGAACCCATTTGCCACCGGTTCAAAGGGTTGCTTGGTCACTTGGGCGGCGAGATAACGATGGGCGACGATTTCGAGGGCCTCTTTCTCCGCTTGCTCCTCGGCTTCCCGGCGGGCCTGTTGGAGTTGGCGTAGTTCGG
>CAXUCT010000356.1:0-4787 GCA_964249415.1 uncultured Bryobacteraceae bacterium
TCCCACGATGTCGCAAATCGAATCTACCGCTCCCACTTCATGAAAATGTACTTTACTGATCGGTACGTTATGCGATCTCGCTTCCGCCTCCCCGAGCCTCTGAAAGACCGCCAGCGCATTCTTCTCGCTCCGGGGAGAAAGCAAACCAGAGACGATGATCTTCTCAATATGCGGAAGATGCCGATGCTTTTTCTGTTCTTCGCTCTCTACGACAAACTTGGACGCTGCAATGCCTCTGCGCTTGGTCTCCTCTAGACGGAACGATGCACCCAAGTTCAGGCTCTTAAGAGCATCTTCAAGCGCCTTCCAGTCTGCGCCGGCGTCCAGCAGCGCTCCTATTGTCATATCGCCGCTAATGCCGGAAAATGCGTCGAAGTAACAGGTTTTCATGCGCCACCTTCAGTTTACAGTCGGGCGCCGTCTTGGGCGTAGCTCTAAGCTATTGCCGCTCTCGACTCAATAGCTCCCTTGCTTTCTGCACATCCGCTAACGCCTGCTCTACAGTATCGGCCAGAGCTGTTAAGTGTCCCATCTTGCGTCCTGCTCGGGGCGTCAATTTCCCGTAGAGATGAAGCTTCACATCAGGCACCTCCATCGCCGAGCACCAATCCGGCTCGCCAACCTTCCAAATATCTCCCAGCAGGTTCGCCATCGCAGCCGGACGCAGCTGTGTCACGGCTCCCAGCGGCAGAAGACAAACCGCGCGCAGTTGCTGCTCAAATTGGCTGGTCAGGTTTGCATCGAACGTGAAATGGCCGGAGTTATGCGGCCGGGGCGCGAGCTCATTGATTAGCAATTTCCCATCTTTCTGAACAAAGAACTCCACGCACAGCACGCCAACAACCTGCAATCTTTCGAGTACAGCTCGTGTGATCTCAACCGCCTCGCGCGCAATGCGGTCCGGAATCCGCGCAGGCGCGATCGAAAGGTCCAAAATGCCATTCACATGGTGGTTTTCCACGGCGCCGTAATCGAACACGTCACCATTAATTGTTCGCGCCGCCACCACCGAAATCTCACTTTTCAAATCGATAAAAGCTTCGAGCACCGCTTCGCTTTCTCCTACCGCGCGCCACGCCTCGTCGAATTCTCCGGCGCTTTTGATGCGGTACTGCCCCTTGCCGTCGTACCCGAAATCCGCCGTCTTGAGGATGGCCGGCAAGCCTATTTGTTGGGCCGCCTGCGCAAGCTCCTCGCGTGTGGAGATTGGCCTAAAGGGCGTGAGCGGTAGCCCCGCCTCGGAAAGGAACTTCTTCTCCCTAAGCCGGTGCTGCGTCGTGTGAAGCACATACCCGCTCGGGCGTACAGGAGCGCACCGCTCGGCGGCAGCGGCCGTTTCAGCCGGAACGTTCTCAAACTCGAAGGTCACTACGGAGACGCCGCTCGCAAATCGGCAAACCGCATCCAAATCTTCATAGGAAGCCTGAACCTCCTCGTCCGCCACTTGCCCGGTGGGAGTATCTTCGTCGGGCGAAAAAGTGTGCACGCGATAGCCCATACGCCGCGCTGCAATCGCAAACATGCGGCCTAACTGCCCGCTCGCCAACTCGGCGATAGCGCTGCCCGGCAAAACAACATCTCTGCCCTTGCAGTTCATGAGGGCGTGCTCTTGAGGGCCGATTCGGTCTGTTCGCGCCGCCATTGTTCCAGTCGCCCGCGAATCTCAGGGTGCTTGTTACCGAGAATGCTCGCTGCCAGAAGAGCGGCATTCGTCGCGCCGGCGCTCCCGATAGCCAGTGTTCCCACTGGCACACCCGCGGGCATCTGCACAATCGAGAGCAGGGAATCCACCCCATTCAGCACACTGCTTTTAATAGGTACGCCCAACACCGGCAGCAATGTATGAGCCGCCACCATGCCGGGAAGGTGTGCCGCGCCGCCCGCGGCCGCAATGATCACTTCGATGCCCCTTTGCGCTGCACCCTTGGCGTATGCTGCCATAAGGTCTGGCGTGCGATGCGCTGAAACAACTTGGCATTCGTGCGGAACACCTAACTTTGTCAGCACCTCACTAGCAAGCTTCATCGTCTCCCAATCTGATTTGCTGCCCATGATCACGCCCACCAACGGTGCGTTTCCGGGAAGTGGCACGGTGCTCATCGGCGTCCGTCCCTATTCACCCTGCGAGGCAACGTAGCCTTTTTGACCGTCAAACGTATAGAGATTCTCAATCTTAATGAAGTCGAGCCCGGCTCTCTGAATCCGATCTAGCAAGGCCACAATCTGCGCATGCGCTACGGAGGCGCCCTCCTTCTCCGACATGAACCCCGCGCGCCAATGGTCCGTGCAGAATGTCTCTTCAAATCCTTCCGGATACACCTTCACGCCCCGATTGCTAAGCGATGTGAGTTTGATCCCGTCTCCGTTAAACTGTTCCAACTGCTTCCCGAATTCCAGCGGATTGCGATTGTTCCATTGCAGAAACACATCGACGCCCACAAGCTGCTTGTTCGCGCGCTTGGTTGCGCCCACCTTGCGCGTGCCCTGGTTAGGCTCCTTCGAATAGGAAGCCTTCTTGAGATGCTGCGGCTCCTGTCCCAAGCGCGCCACCACCGCCTCGGCAAACTCCTTGGTTCCAACCTTCTGCTTGCTTATGCCTTCTTTGAAGATGTCGTAGGTATGAACGCCGTCTTCGAGGGTGCGAAGCCATGCGTTGTGGATTCGCTCAGCAATCTCGGGCTGGCCGATATGCACCAACATCAGCAAACCGCCGTGCAACAGTCCTGACGGATTCGCCAGGTTCTGCCCGGCGCGCCGCGGGGCCGAACCATGAATGGCCTCGAACATGGCGCACTGTTCCCCGATGTTCGCAGATCCCGCCAAGCCCACCGACCCAGCGATCTGTGCCGCGACATCTGAGAGAATGTCGCCGTAGAGATTCGGCATCACAATAACGTCAAATGCTTCGGGCGTATCCGCCATCTTTGCTGCGCCAATATCCACAATCCAGTGTTCCTTCTCAAACTCCGGGTATTCGGCGCCAATCTCATCGAAGACCTTGTGGAACAAGCCGTCGGTGAACTTCATGATGTTGTCTTTGGTGAAGCAGGTGACCTTCTTGCGATTGTTCCGTCGCGCGTACTCGAAGGCGTAGCGCACAATCTTCTCTGAACCCGGACGGCTAATCAGCTTCAGGCACTGATAAACCTCATCTGTCTGGCGATGTTCAATGCCCGCGTATAAATCTTCCTCGTTCTCACGCACAATCACCACGTCCATTCCCGGGTGCTTAGTCTGAACATAGGGATGATATGAGACGCAAGGCCGAATATTGGCATAAAGCCCCAGCGTCTTCCGGGTTGTCACGTTGAGCGACTTGAACCCGCCGCCCTGCGGTGTTGTTATCGGAGCTTTAAAGAACACCTTCGTCCGGCGCAGAGATTCCCAGGCGCTGGGCTCGATTCCGGCGTTAATGCCCCGAAGATACACTTTCTCGCCGATCTCGATCGTTTCCTCCTCAATCCGCGCTCCCGCTTCTTTCATGATGCGAAGCGAGGCGGCCATAATTTCTGGCCCTATTCCGTCTCCATGCGCGACAGTTACTGGAACAAGATTCGATGCCATAGTGTTCTGGAGCTATTAAATCAAAGCCCGACAGTTAGTCTGGAAGATATTCTCGCCAAACCGGAAGGAGTACACTCAAAGTGTTGATTCAAGCCACTACGCCGAGCTTCTACCGCTCCGCTGTATCCAGCCGTTTCTAAAGTGAAAGACTTTATTGAGCTCACGAAACCACGCATTACGTGGCTGATCATCATGAGCACGGCGGTAGGTTTCTACTTCGGTCACTCCGGGCGCTGGTCCTTCTGGGTTACCCTTCATACCGTCCTCGGAACAGCCCTGATTGCTTCCGGAACTGCTGCGCTTAATCAGTGGTATGAGCGCGAAGCCGATGGCCATATGCGGCGCACCCAAATGCGTCCTCTTCCATCAGGACGCCTCTCTCCTCCGCAAGCTCTCTGGTTCGGCATCGCTCTATCAATTGCGGGCGGTTTGGAGTTGGGCTTCGGTGTGAACTGGCTCTGCTCCGCGCTCGGTATCGTCACGTTGTGCGGGTACCTGTTTTTCTATACACCGCTCAAACAGAAGACGTGGTGGTCCACAACTGTAGGCGCTTTCCCCGGCGCCATGCCTCCCTTGATCGGTTATGCTGCCGCCGCAGACAAGCTTACGTCAGAAGCGTGGGTGCTAGGAGCCATTCTGTTCTTGTGGCAGTTTCCCCATTTCTACGCCATCGCATGGATGTATCGCGACGACTACTCACGTGCGGGCATCCAAATGCTGCCCGTTGTCGAACCGGATGGTGGGTCCACCGCAAGGCAGATCCTGCTTTATTCAGTGATTCTCATCCCGATCAGTCTCCTGCCGAAGTGGATGGGTATGACGGGCACGATCTACATGATCGGCGCTATCGCCATGGGACTTTTGTTCCTCTATTCAGGAATTCGCGTATCGCTTGATCGCACAAAAGTGCGTGCACGTAAAGTCCTGCTGGCCTCAGTTGTCTACTTGCCCGTGCTTTATGTACTGATGGTGCTTGATCCGGCTCGTTTGTGAAGCGCTCAGCAAAACTCATCGCCCTTTGCCCCGCTGCGCTGTTCAGTGTCTCACTCGCTTGCACCGGCCCCGTCAGCAAGCTTCCCGAATACGGCGAGGTCCCGCCGTTCACCATGACGGATTCCCAGGGCCGCAATTTTTCTGGCAAGATGCTCGCGGGAAAAGTTTGGATTGCGGATGTTATATACACACATTGCCCTGCCGAGTGCCCACGCATGACCGCTCAGATG
>CAXUCT010000357.1:0-239 GCA_964249415.1 uncultured Bryobacteraceae bacterium
CCTTGCGTGATCACCTGCTGCCCTCCCTCGATTCCGCTGAGAATCTGCACTTCATCTCCCGATCGGATGCCGACCTTTACGGCACTCTCGTGAGCCAGCGAATCGGGGCCGGCGATCATTACCTTTTCGCCGCCTTCGTCAGAGGAAAGCAGCGCCGCAACAGGCACCGCAAGTGCGTTCGGGATTTCGCCGGCATCCACCGAGATCTGAACAGTAGCACCGGGCTTCAGCCGCTCCGT
>CAXUCT010000357.1:249-3417 GCA_964249415.1 uncultured Bryobacteraceae bacterium
GGTTGTATTCGGATCAACCGCAGGACTCACGACAGTTACTTTTCCCTTGAGTTCTGCGCCCGGGCCTGAAATGGTCGCAGGCCTTCCAACGACGATAGACGCCGCCTGTGGGACAGGAACATTTGCTCGAGCGACCACGCGAGAAATATCGATGACCGAAATCAACGCCGAGGCGCTGCTTGCCATTTCACCGATATTCACAGGACGATCGGAAACTACCCCGCTGATGGGGCTACGCACCTCGGCGTAGGAGGCCTGCGCGGCGGAACTTTGATAGTGAGCTTTGGCCGCGTCCATCTGGGCGCGTGCGCTCTTCAGTTGCTCTGTCCTGCCGACCGTCTGGAGCGAGGTGAGGTGCTGCTGGGAAGTTTGGAACTGGCTTTGCGCCTGAACCAGGGCGACTTTGGCGTCGTCCACCAACTTTTGGGCCAGCGCACCTTGCCGCACGAGTACTTGACGGTTGTCGTACAGTTTTTGGGCTGCGTCCTGGGCTTGGCGTGCCGCTTCCACATCCGTTTTGGCCTTGATCAGATCGTCCGGCATGACGGCCGAGGCCGTGTTTTGATAAGTTGCCTGCGCCTGGTAATAAAGGTCCTGACTTTCCTGCGCTGCCGCCGCGAGATCACGGTTTTCGAGCACGGCAACCAGCTGTCCCTGTCGCACATGGTCGCCCCTTTGCACAAGGAATCGCGCCACGGGTGCGCTGATCTTCGGCACCACGTTGGCCTGCCTCACCGGATAGAGAACCGCCTCCGCGGTGATGTAGGAGTGGATGAGTTGGCGTTCCGCTACGGCCACTTGCACGGGAGTGACCGATTGCCCGGCACCCGTATCCGCCGGCGCCTTCGATTTTGAACAACTTGTAAGCAGAGCCAGAAAGGCGACTGCAATGTGCATCGGCGGCCGTCCCATTAAAAGTTGCCCGTCATTGTCTGCAGGGTAGCGAACGCGACACGATAGCGCACGAGACCGTCATCGTACGCGTTGCGCGCGAGACTCGATGTGGCTTGCGCGTCGGAGACTTCTAACGCGGTCGCCTCTCCGGCCTGGTAGCGCAGCAAGGTCAGTCGAAGACTTTCAGCCGAAAGATCAGATGACGAACGAAGCGACTCTATCTGCGCCGCCGCTGTTTGCGCCTCCTGGTAAGCGGTGACGAAATCAGCCTGCAACTGTTTCTGGGTAGCCGTGAGATCGAGTTCGGCCTGACGCTGCCTTAAAGCCGCCTGCTTCACTTTGCTGCGGATGGAGCCCCAATTCCAAATCGGCACGTTGAGGGTGGCCTGTGCGGAGTACCCAAGGTTCTGGCGGTTTGGCACCAAGTAGTTTGGCAGCGTGCTCCGGCCCGATTCTGGAGTCGCGTAGTTGGTATGCGCGGCAAATTGGTTGGCGTCGATGCCATAGAAGAGATCAAGCGCGAGCGACGGCAGATAGGAATAGCGGGCGACATTTACGCCCAAGCGCGCCTGCGTAACGCCGGCTTGGGCGGCACGAACATCGGGGCTATGGGTCTGGGCTTGGACGGTTGCTTCGGGCAGAGCGGGCAGAGCGGCTACTTGCGCCAGGTCGTCCATAATTTCGTAGTTCAATTCGAGCGTGGGAAAGATCAGCACTCCGAGCGCAATCTTAGCCCGTTGCACGGCGAGCGCCGCATCCTGAACATCGCGCTGTCGCTGCTGCGCTGGGATCTGCGCCTTGATCACATCTGCGTGAGCCGCTTCGCCGCCGCGTTCCTGTTTCTGACTGATGTCGACGAAGCGCTGCGCTTCTGAAAGGCTCGTTTGCGCATTGGCCAACTTATGTTCGGCGGAGGCAATTGCATAGTAATCCTGAATCACGGTGGCTTTCAGGCCGCGCGCCGCTAGGTCCGCTTTGGCTCTGGCGACCGCCTCGGCCGCTGCGGCTATTCGAATCTCGCCCCGTCGTATGAAAGAGAACACCTCTTCATGAGCAACCAGTTGTTCGTTATAGACGTGAACGCCGTCGTTGGCCACGAACACGCCTGAAGGCGTGCCGTTGCCTTCCGTGTAAATGAACTGGTTGAAAGCATTGACGGACGGGAGAGATGCCGCTTTCGCTTGGACGCGATCCTCGCGTGCTAACTGCGCCGCGATATTGGCGGATTCAATCTGCGTCCCATACTTAGCGGCGCGCCGAAGCGCTTCCTGAAGATTGATGACGAGGCTCCCTGGAGACGCTGGCGGCGATTGCTGTGCCCGATAGGCTTGCCCGAAAACAAACGACAGCAAAAGGATGTATACAAACCTCACTCTAAATACAATAGACGGGTCCGGTGATGCATGGCACTAAGCAGCTTTCTGCATAGTTGCGGTCGCGGCACAATGGGAGCGCCGATGTGGCTTGACGAGGGGAAGTGGACCCGCTTACGCGGCTCTCTTCGCCATCCATTCGCTCGTGTCGTTGCTCGAACGAGGCATTTTGAGGGCTTTCGCGATGACGATTTCGGTTTCGTGACGCTGTGCTTGGGCTTCGGTTAACCAAACACGGGCTTGATGAAGCTCTTGGGCACGGTGTTCGGCGGCATCACGGCGTGTTTGCTGAGCTTCGCGGCGCTGTTCGGCTGCTTTCCGTTGGGCTTCTTTGGCGGCTTCGAGCTCCTGTTTGCGGGACTGCGATACGAAGCCAATTTCCTCTTTTCTCTTTTGCTGTCTTAGCTTTTGGAGTTCGGTCAGAGCTTTGTAAAAGGCGCGGTTGTGGGTGGTTTGGTAGCGGAGATAGAGGGCGATGTGCTTGGGCTCGTCATCGGCGGAACACTGTTCGATGAAGCACCTGTTTTGGAGGACGATAGCGCGTTGGCGAAGCCAGTGGGACTGGGCCATGTCGCGCACGAGGATGCGTTCAGTGGCAGTAAGTGGTTGGTGTTCGGCCAGGAGATCGGACTGGAGAGTTTTGAATTCATCGTGGTTCTCCCAGGGGAGCAGGACGAAGGGACCGGTGAGGCCGTGGCGGAAATTATTTTGCGCAGCGGCGGCTTTGCCCTGGGCGGTTTTTGGACCGGTAGAGGGTTGAGAGTTCGCCTGATTCGCGGTTACTTGGGCGGGAGTAGACATAGAGAGCTCCTTCAAAGTTGAGTTAAATAAATGGAAACGCCGGATGGTAGGCACCTGATCCGGCGTTTCTGCTTTCGAAGGAAGCTTGACTCCTGCCTCG
>CAXUCT010000357.1:3427-4334 GCA_964249415.1 uncultured Bryobacteraceae bacterium
GCTGAGTAAGGCGCGCACTGATAATCCGAACTCGGTCCCCTTAAGTTCGGTCTCAGGGTTGTGCTACCCCATCACTTCTTTGGGGTCGACAGCTTCACCATCTGCTTGAACATGAATTGCGGAGCGACTCTGCTCGCGATCTTCAGAAGGTTCGCGACACCAGGTCGGATTTCCGGCTTGCCCGCTTCGATCCCGGCCAGCGCTTTTTTGACGACGACCGTTACGTGCATGCCCTTTTCTTTCTTCATCTCCTCGGCGAACTCTGCTCGAAACAGCGGCGTCTCGACACCGGGCGGCGCCAACTCAATCACGGTAACGCCGGTACCGGCCATCTGGGCGCGCAAGGATTGGGTAAAGGAGTGGAGTGCGGCCTTGGACGCGCAGTATACAGGCGAAGCCGAGAAAGGGATGAAGGCCAGGCCGGACGTGACGTTGACAATCAGCGCTCCCTCCCGGGTTTTGAGGTGGGGAAGGAACTGCTGAATCATCCTTATGGGTCCGCTTAGATTAATCTCGATCTCTCGCGTGATGTCCTTTAGCTCGCGGTTCAGGTTGCGGTTTAGATTGATGTTCAAGTTGCGCATGACACCCGCGTTGTTGATGAGAGTGTCGAGTCCGGGAAACTGTGTCACCACGCTCTGATGCAGCGATGTGATATCGGCAGGATCGCTGACATCGCTCTTGAAGGCGTGGATCTCCGGTAACATCTGCCTGAGGGCGTTGATCTTTGCCTGGTCTCGTCCCGTAACAATGACGGTGTTATCTCGCTCAAGCAGCTGTTTAGCCAACTCAAGGCCGGTGCCGCTAGTCCCTCCGGTTATCAGAATCGTTCTCTTATTCAGCTTCATTGAGGCTCTCGTTGGTTCTCCGTCGTACTTTGTGCCGTGCGTAAGTTGCCGTTAAACAG
>CAXUCT010000357.1:4397-4780 GCA_964249415.1 uncultured Bryobacteraceae bacterium
TCATTCTGACGTTTACGGTCTATATGTCTATTATTGACATTTTGACTTCCAGTGTCAACACTAGAAGTTCGATGGCGGGAAAGAACGAGTCAAAGGTCATTGAAGCAGCCAAGCGGGTTTTTCTGCGGTACGGGTACAAGCGGGTCACAATGGCAGACATTGCGGAGGCGGCGGGCATGTCCAGACCGGCCCTCTACCTTGTGTTTCCGTCCAAAGAAGAGACTTTAATCGCGGTGACAGCCGGGGTGTTCGCAGCAATGCTCGATGAGATGCGGGCTGGGCTGGGCCGCTTTCCTGGGGTGAGGGAGAAGCTGGTGTTTGCCTTCGAGACGTGGACTGTTCAAGGATTCGAGTTGGTCCGAGCATCACCGGATGCGAAAGAC
>CAXUCT010000358.1:0-4750 GCA_964249415.1 uncultured Bryobacteraceae bacterium
GCGGGAGGGCGCGCCCGGGCGCTCGGTTACGAGGGCCTGGCACAACTCGCCCTCTCCGACAAGGAGAATCCCAAGCCCTTCCTCGACGACGCCATCAAGGCCGACAGTGCCAGCGCCCCTGTTTACCTGGATGATGCGGATGGTGTAGCACCCGAGCAAGCGCTGCCGTTGCTCAAGAGGGCTGCTCAATTGAATCCGCTCTGGGCGGACCCCATCTTAGAGCAGGCGCAGATTACCTCCAATCCCAAGGACAAAGAAACACTGCTCAAAAAGGCCGCACAGCTCAACCCGCGGGACACCCGAATCTGGATCGAGCTGGCACAGCTGCAGACTACTCAGGGCGAAGCTACTCCGGCACAAGGTAGTTGGCTGCGGGCGGAAGATTCAGCTGCCACAGAATCTGAGCGCGACCGCGTTCATCAACTCCGTCTCGACTCCGAGGGGGAACGCCTCGATGCCGCCGACAACGTCCGCCGCCGCGATCGCGAAGCAGTCCACCTCGCTGATGAAAAGGCTCAGCAAAGCGAAGCCGAGCGCATCCGAGCGGCCGAACAGAAAGCCAATCAAGCGCTCGACAACGCGGCAGGCACTGCTAAACCCGAGAACGTCGTCCCCTGGGATCAAGTCATGCCAAAAAAGAAGCTGCAAGGCGCGCTGCTCCGCGTGGACTGCCTCGGGAGCGACGCTCGCCTTACGGTGAAAGACCGGACCGGTGCAAGCGTGCAGCTGCTGCTCCATCACACCTCTGAAATGAGCCTCACCTGTGGACCGCAGCCACTATCGAGGCGGATTTCCGTGACCTACGCTGCCCAGCCAGATGACCGCTTCCACACCGTGGGCGATGTCACCGACATCGAAATCCATTGACCCCCGTAATTCGCCAGGCAACAGCGTCCGACATTCCCGCGCTCCTGGAAATTGAGCAAGAGTGCTTTCTTCGCCCTCATTGGAAGGCTGGGGATTTCAAAGAAGACGAGTGCCAAGTGGCTGAAGCAGGGGACTCCCTCGCAGGCTTTCTTGTATCGAGAGAGACCTTTCCGGGCAACGCCTCTTCCCCGCCCGAGCGCGAGATCCTTAACTTGGCTGTCCGGAAATCGTTCCGCCGCGTTGGGATCGCCTCCGCCCTCCTCCAACAGGAGCTCGCCCGCAAAGCCATCTTCTTTCTCGAAGTCCGGGAATCGAACCTTGCCGCCCAAGCGCTTTACCGCCGCTTCGGGTTTGCGGAAGTCTCTCGCCGGAAGGGCTACTACCAGTCGCCGATCGAAACGGCTATTGTCATGCGGGTGAAATGGTGTTAATTCTGGATTGCGCAGGTCGAAGGAGAACCCATTGGAGAATCACACGCAAGAAGACGAAAAGGCGCATCTGCTCGCCCATAACGAGCAATTCAGAATGCTCTCAGAGCAGCACGCACTACTGAAGAAGCAGATTGAAGAGATCGAGTCCAAGCCCCATGTCACTGAGGCGGACGAGGTGGAAGAGCAACGCCTTAAAAAGCTCAAGCTCCACATCAAAGACCAAATGAACGAGCTGCTTGCGCCAACTCGCGCCTCAACCGTTAGCTCCTGACGGCCATTCAGGTCCCATAACCGAACACGCACTTATCTTTCTTTCCTATGAATCCAATGACTTGAAGCAGCTCCCCTAGGCCACTAAGGTGCACTGTGTGCGCATATGGATTCCTTGCTCCTGGACCTCGCCTATAGCTTGCGTCGGCTTTTAAAGACCCCCGGTTTCACGCTGCTCGCCATCACAACTCTGGCCCTCGCCATCGGGGCAAACACCACGGTCTTCAGCATGTTGAATGCGCTGATTTTGCGCCCACTGCCCGTCGACCACCCGAACGAGCTGGTTTTTCTGGCGGGATCGAAGATGCAGAACCAGAGCTTCCCCAACTACCGCGATTTTCGCGACCGTACAAAAACACTTTCCGGACTCGTAGGTTGCCGCATAGCAGTGGTCGCCCTAAGTCATACCGGAGAGAACGCCCGCGTCTGGGGTTATGAAGCTACGGGCAACTACTTTCAAGTGCTCGGCGTTCACCCGTTGCTCGGCCGCTTCTTCGAACCCGCTGAGGACACGAAAGTCGGAGCCGATCCTTACGTGGTGCTCAGCTACGCCGCTTGGCGGCATCGTTTCGCCGGCGATCCTGCCGTCGTCAATAAAAAAGTCAAGATCAACGGACTCGATTACACCGTTCTCGGTGTGGCTCCCAGCGGCTTCATCGGCACCGAACTCTTGTACGTCCCCGAGTTCTGGGTCCCCATGTCCATGGAACCTCAGATTGAACCCGGCAACAACTGGCTGGAAACCCGGACCACGTGGGACGTTTGGGTAATAGGCAGCATAAAGCCTGACGTATCCTATGCGAAAGCGCAGAGCGAGTTTCAGAGTATCGCAGCGCAGCTCATCCGGGAGCATCCGAAAGAGAACGACGGCATGACGGTGCATTTCACTCAGCCGGGTCTCGTGGGTGATGCACTCCGCGGCCCTATAACGGCTTTGGCAGCAATCTTCATGGCTGTGGCAGGACTCGTTCTACTGATCGCCTGCAGCAATCTCGCAAGCTCGCTGCTTGCCCGAGCTACTGACCGGAGCAAAGAGACCGCCATCCGCCTCGCCTTAGGCGCCGGACGCCTGAGAATTCTTAGACAGTTTCTCACCGAAGGCTTCTTGCTCGCCGCAGCCGGGGGCGCCATCGGTCTACTGCTGGCGTGGTGGTTAACAGCACTTGTAACAAGCGCTGGTCTGCCTTTCGATTTTCCGCTGAACAAAACGCTCGCTATTGACTGGCGCGTTTTGCTCTTTACTTTAGCCGTTTCATCGTCGACCGTCCTGCTCTTCGGCCTCATCCCAGCGCTTCAGGCCGCCCGCCCTGATCTGGTTCCGGCATTGAAGAACGAGACCTGGTCGCGCAGGTTGCGAGGCTGGGAGCTGCGCGACGTCTTCGTTGCCGGGCAAGTTGCTCTTTCGGTCCTGCTGCTTGTAACGTCCGTCCTCGGCGTTCGCAGCCTGAAAAATGCACTCACGGTGAACGTAGGTTTTAATCCTCGCCATGCAGCCTCTGTTTCTTTTGAATTGGGAGACCAGGGCTATAGCGAGGCGCAAGGCGCTCAGTTTCAGCGGCGGATTCTCGAGCATGTGCAGAGCCTCCCCGGCATTGAATCGGCAAGCCTCTCCAATACGATTCCGCTCAGCCTCGATGTATCGAGGACCAGTCTTAACGCGTACGGCAAACCTGTGCCCAAGAGGAGCGACGTGCTGAACGCCATTTACTACTACGCCGGCCCCGCTTTCTTTCGCACGTTACAAACGCCCATTCTGCGCGGTCGGGAGTTCACCTGGCGCGACACTCCGGATTCTCCCAAAGTGGCTGTGATCAACCGCGCCACGACCGACCGGCTCTTTCCACATGAGGATGCTCTCGGCAGGCGCATCGCGCAGGGATCTAACGGTCCATGGTTCCAAGTGGTGGGAATTGTGGAAAACGGAAAATACGAGTCGCTAAGCGATGAAAACCAACCCGTCGTGTTCTGGCCTATGCTCCAGCAGTATCAAAGCAGCACTACTCTAGTGGCCCGTTCTCATCTTTCGGCAAATCAACTCATCGATACACTTCGTACAGCAGTTCGCGCCATGGACTCGACCATGCCTCTGTACGATGTCGCGACGCTTGAAGATCACCTGGCGTTGCCGCTGACGCCCGCTCGTCTTGCTGCTTCGATCCTCGCCGCTTTCGGCTTCTTAGCCTTGGTGCTCGCGGCTATCGGAGTATATGGAGCCGTCGCCTATGCCGTCGCGCGCCGAACTCGCGAAATTGGTATTCGGGTTGCTATCGGCGCTACTAGGAGTAATGTCGTGAGTCTGGTTGTGCACCGCACGGCAGTGGTACTCATTATCGGAACCCTGCTGGGTACGGCCGCCGCACTGGCCGTGGGGAAGTTTGTGAGCGCAATTCTTTACGGCGTGAGCCCGAAAGACCCAAGCACCTACGCCCTCGCCATCTTGCTGATGGCGGTGGTCGCTGCCGTCGCCTGCTTGGTACCAGCAAAAAGGGCGCTGACAGTTGATGCTGCCAGCGCCCTTAGAAATGAATAGTTTTAACGCCTATTTACCCGTTGGCGCCGAAGGTGTCGTGCTCGGGCTGTCGCTCGTAGGATCACCGGTATCGGAGGGACGGCGCTTCAGCGTAGGCCGATCCTCGTCATCACCTTTGGACTTCTTCGAAGGATCCGTTTCATCTTCGATGGGCGTGTTTGAGTTCGGATTGCGGCGTAACGTCGGCTTATTCGGATCATCATTCTTCTTATCCGGCCGACGCTGGTTTTCGAGCATTGCCAAGCGGCCCTTCACGTCGTTGAACTCCGAAGTCGTAACCACGTACTCGGGCTTGGGCTTGAGATCTGCGATTTGCTTCTGGGACTTCACTATGCGGTCGTCCGTTGGCGGATGAGTGGAGAACAGCTTCGACACTGTGCCCGGCTTGCGCTTTTCAAGGGTTTGGATCTTTTCGAAGAAGTCGACGAACGCAGTTGGGTCGTAACCCGTTTTGTACATGTACTGCACGCCCAAATAGTCGGCTTCCGATTCTTCCATCCGGTTAAACCTTAAAAACGTGAGAGGAACCAGTAACCCCGAAGCCTCATAGATCCCGTACGCCGCAGCGCCGCCCATGAAGATAAGCGGAATGGTGGCAAGCTGCGCAATCTCGCCTTTCGTCGCGTTGCGTGTACCGTGACGTGCTGCGACG
>CAXUCT010000359.1:0-3845 GCA_964249415.1 uncultured Bryobacteraceae bacterium
GGTTACTTCATTCCTGGGGTGCGGCATTTCACCGCCTTGGTCGCGGGCATTTCAAGAGTTCCATACGGCACGTTCGCGGCATTCGCGTATACGGGCGCCGCCGTTTGGGTGGGGACCTTTTTAAGCATCGGGTACTTCGTCGGTGAAAATTGGCAATCGGTGATGCACGCCGTCCAACACTACACAGTGGTGGCTGCAGTCATTCTCACCGCAGTGGGAGCCGTAGTCTGGTGGTCTCGCCGGAAAAGGAGAACAGAACTGTAGGTCCTCGGTGCGAATTTGCTATTCCTACATCAGTACATATGAAATGTTTCGATTGTGCTCGCCTCCTTTGCGGATTGTTGTTAGTTTCGGCGCTGGGTCCCGCCCAATCAACGTCGGCCAGCAGTGGCGTCGATCTGCAGGCGATTGATAAGAGCGCCGATCCTTGTCAGGATTTCTACAAATATGCTTGCGGAAATTGGATGAAAAATAATCCAATTCCTCCCGATCAGGCGCGCTGGGGACGCTTTGAGGAATTGCGACAGCGCAATCAGCAGGTGCTGCACGAGATATTAGAAGACTCGGCCAAGCACCAGGACCGCTCCGCCTTAGACCAAAAGATAGGTGCTTTCTATGGCGCCTGTATGGACGAAGCGGCCATCAATAAGGCTGGTGACACGCCGATCGAACCCGGCCTACAACGTATTCAGGCGCTTACGGACAAGGCGCAGCTCGCGGCCGAGGTGGCCCGCTTGCATGCCGAAGGTGTGAGTGTTTTCTTTCGCTTCGCGTCGATGGCGGACCCAGACAAGTCGACGGTCAACATTGCAGTTGTCGATCAGGGCGGTCTGGGATTACCGGACAAGAGCTATTACGTAGGCGATAAGGACGAAAAAACGCGCGAGAAGTACGTCGGACACATCTCCCGCGTTCTACAACTGGTCGGCGATAAACCCGAGCAAGCAGATGCAAAAGCCAAGACAATTCTCGCTCTGGAAACGAGCTTGGCAACGGCTTCGCTAGACCGAGTAGCCCGACGCAATCCCCACCTCACCTATCACAAAGAGACGTCGGCCGAGTTCGAGGCACTCACCCCCAATTTCAACTTCAAGCAATATTTCAGTGATCGTGGCGCGCCCGGCTTTGAAACGCTGAACGTTGCTGTTCCGGAGTTTTTCAAGAGCTTGAATACGACGCTCGCATCGGCAAGTCTCGACGATTTGAAAAGCTATCTCGTTTGGCACTACGTTTCAGAGAACGCAGATCTTCTCAGCAAACCTTTCGTGGACGAGAACTTCGATTTCTACAGCCGCTATCTTGCTGGAGCGCAGCAACTTGAACCGCGTTGGAAGCGCTGTGTCAACTTGACTGACGAGGCTTTAGGAGAGGCTTTGGGCCAGAAATACGTGGAGAAAGCTTTTGCTGGGCAATCCAAAGAGAAAACACAAGAGTTAGTCGCGGCGATCGAGAAGCAGATGGCTACCGACATCGATTCTCTGAAATGGATGAGCGATCAAACCAAGCAGCAGGCGCTCGCAAAACTTAAGGGCGTCACCAATAAAATTGGTTATCCGAATAAGTGGAGAGACTACTCCAGCGTCACTGTGACGGACACCAATCTTGTTGCCGACGACCGGAACGCCAGGGAATATGAGATCCGGCGCAACTTGAACAAGATCGGTAAGCCTGTGGACCGTTCAGAGTTTGGCATGACGCCGCCCACTGTGAATGCATATTACAGCCCGCCGCAGAACAACATTAATTTTCCAGCGGGCATCTTGCAGCCGCCTTTCTACACCAACACGGCAGACATGGCCGTAAACTTTGGCGGCATCGGGGCCGTGATCGGACACGAGTTGACGCACGGCTTCGATGACCAAGGGCGGCAATACGACGCTGATGGGAATCTTCGCGACTGGTGGACGCAGCAGGATGCGGACGAGTTTAAAAAAAGGGCCGATTGCATTGCGAATGAATATTCCAAGTTCAGTCCCGTGGAAGGAGTGAATCTGAACGGAAGGTTGACATTGGGTGAGAACGGCGCAGACAACGCCGGCATTCGCCTGGCGTATATGTCGTTGTTAGGCGGCCTTGAGAATGGCACGGTAAACAAGGAGAAGCTTGACGGCTACACGCCCCAACAACGCTTTTTCCTTGGTTATGCACAGGTCTGGTGCCAAAACCAGCGGCCGGAGTCTCTGCGAGTACGGGTGAGAACCGATCCACACTCGCCCGGTCGATTTCGCGTGATTGGGGTGGTGGAGAATACGCCGGAGTTCGGCACCGCCTTCGGGTGCTCTGAAGGGCAGCCGATGGTGGCGGCGAATGGTTGCCGTGTTTGGTAGCGCTCCCATTACACTGAGTTAAATGACCATCGCGAATCCCGCATTCCGCGCGCTCTGCGGCGCTGTGTTTGCTTGCGCTGCCTTCGCACAGGTGAGCGGAACCTCGTCCCGAAGCGGGCTCGATGTAAGCGCGATCGACAAGACGGCAGATCCTTGTACAGACTTCTACCGGTATGCTTGCGGGAACTGGATCAAAAAGAATCCGGTTCCTGCGGACGAAAGTTCCTGGAGTAGATTCAGCGTGCTGTTCCAGCAGAATCAGGAGACTTTGCGAGACATCCTTGAGGATTCTGAAAAGATCGAGAGCCGCTCAGCCATAGATCAGAAGATCGGCGGATTCTATCACTCGTGTATGGACGAGCGCGTCATTGAGCAACGCGGCATCGATCCGTTGCGATCTGAGTTGGAGCGCATTGCGCATGTGAGTAACCGCCAAGAGTTGCTGGACGAAGTGGCGCGGCTGCAGGGGATGCAAGTCGGCGTCTTTTTTACGTTCGACTCTACCCCCGACCCCAAGAACGCCAGGATGACTATCGCAGAGCTCGATCAAGGTGGCCTAGGACTGCCGGAAAAAGACTACTATTTCAGGGAGGACGATAAATCAAAGGAGATTCGGCAGAAGTATGTCGCTCATTTGGCCAAGACGTTCCGGCTGATAGGAGTCACCGAAGCGGATGCGCAACGAAAAGCCCAGGTCGTGATGGCGCTGGAGACCGCTCTGGCGAAGGGCTCATTAGACGTGACTGCCCGGCGCGACCCGCAGAATCTGATTCATGAGATGCCGCTGAGCGATCTGCCGCAGTTAACTCCGGATTTCAACTTCAACGCGTTCTTCACTCAGCTTCTAACGCCCGAGTTTACGAAGCTTAATGTCGCGGTTCCTACCTTCTTAAAAGCCTTCGACACTGTACTGAAGACGGAAAGCATGAGTAATCTGAAGGACTACATCACATGGCACTATGTCAATGCCAGTGCCGGGCGGCTTCCGAAAGCTTTCGTTGACGAGAACTTCGACTTCTATGGACGTGTCTTGTCGGGTACCAAAGAGTTGAAGCCGCGCTGGAGACGTTGCGTCTCGGCTACCGACGATCAGTTGGGCGAAGCGCTGGGACGCAAGTTCGTGGAGAAGACTTTCGGCGAACAGGGTAAGCAGCGCACCCTCGAAATGGTTCACGATATTGAGCATGAGATGGCAAACGACTTGCACTCGCTCACCTGGATGAGTCCGGAGACCAAAGAGCAAGCGCTAGTGAAGTTGCACGCGGTGGCGAATAAAATCGGCTATCCCGAGCGGTGGCGCGACTACTCATCGGTAAATGTCATAGACGACGATTACTTCGGGAACTGGTACCGCGGGAACGAGTTTGAAAGCAAGCGGCAGCGGGACAAAATTGGCAAGCCCGTGGATCGCACCGAGTGGGGCATGACGCCTCCGACGGTGAATGCGTATTACGATCCCACGGAAAACAACATCAACTTTCCAGCGGGCATTCTCCAGCCCCCGTTTTATTCGAATAA
>CAXUCT010000359.1:3855-4738 GCA_964249415.1 uncultured Bryobacteraceae bacterium
GCGGACGACGCTGTTAATTTCGGTGCCGTAGGAGTAGTGATAGGCCATGAGCTGACGCATGGGTTCGACGATCAGGGGCGACAGTTCGATGCCGACGGCAACCTGAAGGATTGGTGGCAGAAGAAAGACGACGAAAAATTCACTAAGCTTGCCGGCTGCTTTGTGAATGAGTATGGTGGCTTCAGTCCAGTCCCGGGTATAGAGTTAAACGGCAAGCTGACGCTGGGCGAAAACACCGCTGACAATGGCGGCCTTCGTTTGGCGTATGCCGCCCTAATGGACGAACTCGCGAAGAAGAGCGTACCCGTTTCCCGCAGGGAGGACGGCTATACGCAACAGCAGCAGTTCTTCCTGGGCTTTGGGCAGGTCTGGTGCGAAAATGTGCGGCCTGAGCAGGCCCGGCTTTGGGCCCAAACCGACCCGCACTCGCCCGGTGAATTCCGCACCAATGGAGTTGTTTCCAACCTGCCGCAGTTCAGCGACGCTTTTGGGTGCAAGCCTGACGCAAAAATGTATGCCGCGAAAGGGTGTCGTGTCTGGTAGGCGCTTGCTGGGATCTTGCTTTTTCAGAAATGCTGCAACAAACACTTTCAGATAATCCGCTCCTCGTCGAGCGATTGCCCATCGAATTCAACGCCATCCGGGCGGAACATGTCGAGCCCGCGATTCACGTCTTACTCGAGCAGATGAAGAGCCGCTTAAGCGATCTGGCTGCGCCGCATGTGCCTAGAACATACGAAGCTATTCTGATCGGTCTAGATAAGATGACCGAGCCCTTGGACTACGCGATATCGTTGGTCCGTCATTTAGAGTCCGTTGCGACAACGCCTGAGCTGCGGGCCGCCTATAACGCGATCCAGGGTCCGGTAAGTTTGTTCTACAC
>CAXUCT010000360.1:0-4238 GCA_964249415.1 uncultured Bryobacteraceae bacterium
TTGTACGCTCCGAGGGTGAGCTTGACATCACCCTTGTACTTCGTAAGTAGCTGCTTCAAGTAGGCAGCGCCACCATTCACATTTTGCGCGGGATCGAATGCGTCGGTGACGTGGAGTTGGTCTGCCGTATCCGGCATCAGCTGCATCAACCCTTGGGCGCCCGCGACGGAAACCGCGCAGGGCCGGAAGCCCGATTCCTGCTTCATTACCGCTTTGATGAGCTTGGGTTCAACCGACTGCTGTTGCGCGGCGTTGCTTACAAGCGCCTCGACTTCCTCGGCGGCGAGTGCCGGGCAGTCCGGCTGCAGCCTAGCCATCACGGAGGGTGGAAGCGCCGGAAACGCAGAGATGAAGTTGCCCGCCTTCTCGGCCAGTTCCTTGCTGAGTCCGATCTGCTGGCGAACCGAGACGCGCTGCTTCGCTAACGCTTCCTGCTGCTTAGCGAGGGAGGCCTGCATGGCCGCATACGGGTCAGTCTTGGCTGGAGCTTCTGCCGAAGAGGCCTTGATAGCCAGGAGGGCGCTGAGCGACAGCTTTTTTAAATAGGCTCTTTTTTTCCTGGACATGAGGTGTAGTTTTCCTCATCGACGTGTACCAGGATTTCTTTAAAACCTTAGGCCGGTTATTCCTTATCGAACTGCACGGAGGCAGTAAGGTGGCCTGCGTCGAGTACAAAATCCTGTGTAATATCCTGGAGCGCACTGCCGTACGTCTTCCCCTGCTGAGGCGCCTCGATACTCATCTTCGCCAACGGGTCAACGGAGCTGAGGAATCGTCCGCAAATCATGGTGCCGAGTTCGTTCACCAGGTCTCCGGCGCTCTCGTCCGGGGCCGTCTCTTCGTCCCGCTTTCCAAGAAACGCATCCCGCAGCGACCATGCCGCGCTGCTGCTGACTGCGAGTTGCAGGCGTCCCGTGCGGCTGCCATAGAAGTTGACCGCCGTCACAATCGTGTCGGCGTTCTCCCAAGAGTGCTCGGTCAGCGCTACCTCAGAGAAACACATCGTTTCAACGACGTGCCGGACGGTGCGCTTTAAAGCGTCATGCATTTTGTGTTCAGACATGGATAAATTTCCTTAAAACTCTTATGAAACCTGTTTACGAGGCCAAGTGGCGCAGCATCGGCTCTTCCGCGGTCTCTGCCACAACCCGGCTGCTGCGAGTGTCGCTCCGGACCATCAAGCGATCGCTTGCCGGATCGAACCAGACGACGCGCATTGCATCACCGCCGAGATCGTCGCTCCTCAGCAGAACGCCTTCGGCCCACAACGCTTTACGCGCAGCCAAACTGTTGCTGCGACCGTTCATTTCCGAACTCTCTTGGCCGGCCACATTGGCCCCGCCGATCGCCTGGATCTGAATGTCCCCGTTGCTTGCGCCGCATTTCCGCAGGGTGGAAAGGAGCAGCGAAACACCCGTATCCGCAAAGAGCCAGGGATTGTCCTTCGCCTTCCCGGGATCCACTCTCGAATCAGGATAGACAAACCGGAGTAGGGCGGAAAGCCCGGCGCCCGGCGCGTGAGCCGTGATCACGACGTCGGACCCCAACCCGTAAGCGGTTAAGCGGCAAGCTCCTTCAGAGCTAAAGCGGCAGTCGCCCGCCGGCACGTTGACTTCAGACACCTGGTTTGTTTTTAACAGCGTTGCTCGGCCCATGTTGTTCTCGATACAACTCTATCGATGAGGGCTGGGCAGGTTAGACCGAATTTACCGGCTCAGTGAGTGACTTTTACCGGCTGGGCGGCCGGCTTTCCACCTGAGGCCAAGGCCTTCCCGCCGTCCGGGGAGTGCTCGGCCGCCTTCTCCTCAGGAGGCGCCTTAGGCTGCATATACCGGACAATGATGGAGATTCTGCGGTTCGAAGCGTCTTGCGGGCGATCAGGCAAGCGAAGTTGTTGGTCGGCAAAACCACGCACCTGACCCACTTGATTCGGGTGCAGCCCAGACGCCCCCATAATGCGACGTGCCGCATTTGCACGGTCTGACGAGAGCTCCCAGTTGGTATAGCTGGTGTCGGTGTAGGACTGCGAGTCCGTATGACCTTCGATCAGGACGCCGTTCGGCATTTTCCCCAATTGCCTGGCGAGTTCCTCGAGTAGAGACTTTCCCATTTCGGTTGGGATCGGCTGTCCGGTATCGAAGAACATGCCCTTCTCGTTTTCGATAAGCTCGATGCGCAGACCTTCGCCGGTGATCGTCATCTTGACGTGGTCTTTCAACTTGTTGAAGTCGGGATTCTGCTTTAAGGCTTGCTCGATCTTCTCCTTCAACTGGCTGATTTGGCTTTTGGCGAGCGTCATGCTTTCGCCTACTCCCGCCACCGAGCTGCCGATCTGTGTGGCTCTCCCGCTCGGGTCCTTGAAATATCCGGCGACTGCTTCCTTCACGTCCTGGCTCGAACTCAACAGCCAGAGCACGATAAAGAGGGCCATCATAGCGGTCACGAAATCGGCGTAAGCCACCTTCCAGGCGCCGCCATGATGCCCGCCATGACCGCCCTTCTTCTTTTTGATAATGATGATCGGTTGTACGGGCGTAGCCATGCCGTTACGCAGCCGCGGCCGGTGCTTGCTTGCCGCCGCCTTTACAAGCTGTTTCCATCTCCTTGAAACTGGGGCGTACCTCGTGAGGAATGGAGCGGCGTGCGAATTCGATCGCGAGAATCGGCGCGGCTCCGCGAACGAACGCGATTAGACCGGTCCGAAGGCAATGGTAATACTGCGACGCCGCATCATTGGAGCGGGTCATGTTGGCCGCTAGCGGAGAAAGGAAACCGTAGCACAGCAGAATGCCCAGAAAGGTTCCGACCAGGGCCGCCGCTACCTTGTGACCCACCTCTGCCGGAGGCCCGCCAATGGATCCCATGGTAATCACGACTCCCAACACTGCCGCCACGATCCCCAATCCGGGCAGCGCGTCCGCAACGCTCGTCAGTGCGCTCACAGGTCCTTGCGCCTCATGATGGTGAACGTCCAGATCCAGCTCAATCATGGAGTCGAGGTCGTAGTGCGAAATGGTTCCCGTCATCGCCATGCGCAGCGTATCGCAGATAAAGTCCAGTTTGTGGTGATCTTTCGTCACCTCCGGGTATTTCTTGAAGAGCTCGCTCTTTTCCGGGTCTTCCACGTCCGGTTCCAAGGCGCTCAACCCACCTTTGCGTCCCTTCGAGAACGCCTCGTTCATCATCTTCAGAGTCGTAAGGTAGAGGTTCTTGTTGTACTTACTGGACCCGAACGCTCCCCCTACGCCCTTCAGCACAGCGATGATTACGGGCAGCGGATTCGCAATCAGCAAAGTGCCGAGCGCAGCTCCCCCAATGATCACCAGCTCTGCCGGCTGAACGAGCACCTTCATGTTGCCGTGCTCCATCAGGTAACCACCTATCACGGCGCCTATCACTAACAGAATCCCGATGATCGAAAACATACTTCGGTTGAAAAGCTCTCGAGAGACATATCGACCGTACCTCCCTCAGATCTGTAGGCATGGGCGCGGTTTCTGAAAAGAAGGCAAGAAGTTCCCTTTCTTTACGGAAGGTCTCGAAATCTGTCCCGGCTCCTTCGATACATCTGTGCGGAGAAAAAATGATGTTCAGCAATCCCTACGAGGCGTACCAATTAGGCAGCGTGATCAGCCAAAATCCGATACAGCTTATCACCGCGCTCTATGAGGGTGGCATCAGCTCAGTGCAAGAAGCGAAGCGTTGCTTTGAAATGGGGGACGTTATGGGCCGCTCCAAGGCTGTAACGAAGGCTGTCAACATTTTGGCGGAGCTGGAGTTTTCGCTCAAGCCGGAGCAGGCCGAAGAGGTCACCGGAAATCTGAAGCGCCTTTACGCCTACATGAGACAGAGGCTTATGGACGCTCACATGAACAAAGTGGCTGAGCCGTTTGAAGAAGCGGAGGGATTGCTAAGAACGTTAGTGGAAGGATGGTACGCGGTGGATCAGCAGCAAAGAGCCGCCAGGGCTGAGGCTGAGCTAATGGATCACACACAATCCGAAGTTGTTGAAGGCGAAGATGACATCCTGCGCGTCACCTACGGCGGCTACTACCGGGAACCGGTTGAGACGTTTTCGGCTTTAGCCTATTCCTTCTGATCGCCAAGACGGAAGACGACGGCCAGACACAGCGGTGTCGCTGATGCGTTGCAGGGAGCGGTTTAAGGCAGTGACAACAGAAGATCCGAGCGGGCGCGAAAGGTGAGCCGCGAGATGTAGACGCGGCAGGAGACAGCAT
>CAXUCT010000360.1:4248-4679 GCA_964249415.1 uncultured Bryobacteraceae bacterium
CATGACGCCGGCTACTATGGCGCGCTTCGATCCCCTAGGAAGGGTTTACTAGCGGGGACCGATGGAGGGCGTATGACTGGAAGCGGTCTCGTGTGAATCGCCGCCCTGCTGGCGAGTCACGGTTTGCTCAATCATCTTCGCCAGCCCGAAGCCGCCGCGCGAGGCTAAGGCTTGCGAAAACTGCGATTCGGCCATGGCGATCGCCTGGTCGTCGCCGGTGCCGTCGCCGCTGCCCAGCCAGCCCCCTTCGGAGCCGCCCTCGCGAACCGTCTTCATCATCTCTCCGATCATTAACGCTTCGAATTGCTGGGCCGCCTGATGAACCTTGGAAGGCTTCTGAGGCAGGGCTGTGCCGGCCGGTCCGGAAAGTATAGGGGCGGAAATGCTTGGAGTAGACATAGGAATGGTTAGATGGCTTTCGATCAGATCAC
>CAXUCT010000361.1:0-1029 GCA_964249415.1 uncultured Bryobacteraceae bacterium
GTATAGATAAGAGGGATCAGTATCAAGATACCGATAATGCCAATTTGCAACAGGAGGGACACGACAATGGTGTAGGGCTTTTTTGTCTTCTGCGTCCCGTCAACGAATGTTTGATCAAACATAGTTCCCTCACTTCCGCCCGACGACCCGGGCATGTACTCTTCCGTCTGTCTAAGACCGATTCACTTTACTACCTTTACTGGCTTCACAACTCTAACGCTACCCGATATCACTTGGGAGCGGCTCCCCACGGCTGGGGTCCTAGGTGTACTGCGGCGGCCCTCTGCCAAGTTCTGCCAGAAAATCAAAATCGGGCTGGCGATGAAGATAGACGAGTATGTGCCGATAATGATACCGATAACTAAAGCGAACGAAAATCCGTTCAGCACCTGCCCGCCAAACAAGAACAGAGAGATGGCGGTCAAGAACGTTAAACCAGAGGTCAGCACGGTCCGGCTCAACGTCTGATTGATACTGACGTTCACAATATGGGTAAACGAGCCCCGCATCTGCAACTTCAGATTCTCGCGAATTCGATCGAAGGTCACAATCGTATCATTCATCGAATAGCCGACTAATGTAAGCAGGGCAGCGATAACAGTCAAGTCTATCGGCTTATTAAATAGCGAGAACAGCCCAATCGTAATGATGGTGTCGTGGAAGACCGCAATCACGGCGGCCACGCCGTAAATCCACTCGAAGCGGAAGGCGATATAAACGAGCATGGCCGCGAGGGCGATCAGCACCACGTTTATGGCCTGCTGCCTCAAATCAGACCCAATCTTCGGACCCACTACCTCATTACTGCGGATGGCAAAATTTCCGGCTACGGCTTGCGCCCTCAACGCGGCTAGAACTTGGGGCGTGACGCCCTGCACGCCGGCGAGTTCATCCACGTTATGAATCAGACCGGAGTGGTTGGTCCGATAGTCGAGAATGCGATTCACTAAGGCCTGCAGTTGATCGTCCGAAAGACTCGCGCCGCTTTTTGAAACAGCATCACGCAACGTCCCCGCCAACTCCGACTGG
>CAXUCT010000361.1:1039-3646 GCA_964249415.1 uncultured Bryobacteraceae bacterium
TGGCTAGCTAAGTTCAAGTCGAGCTTCCCAAGGGCGGCAGGATTGAAGGCGCGGTTCAACGCAGTTACAATATCACTGCGCACAGTAGCGAGGTTCTCGTCGCGCACACCGGTGGTAATCAAAACCTCCTGCGACCCGCCCGCGCCTTGTGCATTGTTCACTTCCTGCACCGCAACCTCGCCCGGAATACTCCTGTGGAGCGCGGAGCGAATCGCTTCCGCTGGGGGCCGCCGGACAAAATTGACGTCCATCAATGCTCCACCTGTAAAATCAATGCCGTATCTTGGTCCGCCCTTTGCAATCAGGCTGATCAACCCAACCAGCGTGAGCGCCAATGACAGCCAGATGAACGGCCACCTCTTGCCGATAAAGTCAAAATTCGTGTGCTTGAAGATTTCCATCTAGCTCTAGAGGCCGGCATCCACTATGGATAGACACCGGCAATTAACAAAAGTTCCCAATCACAAGAGCGGAGCCGGCGAGAGTGCTACATAGGGGACGGCTGCTCCAGAAAACATGCTAAATACTGAGTGCCCTCACCGGCCTGGGGCCAGAAAGTTCCCAGTCGAAGATAAATTTGGAAACGAAAACGGCCGTAAACACGTTCGCGGCCAGCCCAATAACCAGTGTCACGGCAAACCCTTTGACCGGACCCGAACCGAACAAAAACAGGATGGCGCAAGAGACGATCGTGGTGACGTGTGTGTCGATAATTGTAAGAAGCGCCTTACTGAATCCTGTATCGACAGCCGGGACAACTGCCTTGCCGGCGCGCAACTCCTCGCGAATCCTCTCAAAGATGAGGACGTTGCTGTCTACCGCCATACCAATGGTTAGAATAATCCCGGCTATACCGGGTAGCGTAAGCACCGCATCGAAGTAGCTTAGGCAGGCAATCAGAATAAGGGCGTTCAGCACCAGCGCCAGAATCGCGTTAATGCCGCTCTTCTTGTAATAGACCAGCATCACGATGATCACCGCGAGCACACCGGCAATACCGGCTATGAAGCCGTTGCGAATGGAGTCAGCGCCAAGCGATGCCCCGACGGTGTTTTCCTGTTCGTAGCGGACCCCGGCCGGCAACGAACCCGCTTTGAGATTAAGTGCCAGGTCGGAGGCGCCCTGTTGGTCCGGAGCGCCTTCGATCACGCCTTGATCACTGATCTGGCTGCGGATAGAAGGGGCTTCCAAAACTTTACCGTCGAGCACAATCGCGAGCCGGTTCCCCACGTTCGCGGCCGTGTAAGTGGCAAAGCGCTTGGCGGCCTCCTGGCTCAGCACGAAATTGGTTTCCCAGCTACTGGGCATCTGCCCTTGCTGTGATCGCGCGTCGCGAATATCGGGGCCGCGAACTACGGGTGTGCGGGCCACCACGTAAACACCACCGCTGCGGCCAGTCTGATCTGTGGAGGCAGCGCCGATCAGCTTAGTGCCGGGAGGAAGAACTCCGTTATTCTGCGCCAGCGCCTCATCGCGGCTCTGATAAGGACCGCCTTTCACGTCGTACAACTCAAGCACGGCGGCGGTCTGCAGAATCTGCTTCACGCGCGCCGGGTCGTCTACGCCGGGCAATTGCACCAGCAGCTCGGAATCAGCGTCTTCGCGGCGCTGCTGTACAGTGGCCTCGCTCAGTCCCAGCGCATTGATCTTCTTATCGATGGTGTTTTTGGATTGCGCGAGCACTTGCTGCCACATCTTCAGCGATTCAGACGGCTTCATGGTGAGGCGGTAATCGGTGGGACCCTGCGGAGTGACTAACCACTGCGCAAACTGGTCGTTGATCAAGCTGCGAAACGTGCCCGCTTGGATCGGCGGCACGCCTTTCACCACGATCGCGGCCTTGACGGCGTCACTGAGCGACTTCGCCTCCTCAATCGTGACATCAGAGAATTGGACACCGGCTTTGCGGGCCGCATCCTTCAGCCGGTCGGCATCCGCGCTCGCCTGGGCGTTGAAGGCATCCTGCTGCTTCACCTGAACCACCAGATAGGTGCCGCCCCGTAAATCCAGGCCCAAGTGTATGTTCCTCTGCCAATTGCCGACCAACTCGGCTTTACTTTTCGGTAAGCCAATGATCCCGTAGATGCAAGCGAGTATCACGGCCAGAATCACGAAGAACTTGTATCGTAAGTGGCGTTTCATGTTGGAACCTGACTGCTATTGCGATGGAGCGCTTTACTTTCTAATCGCGTCCTCAGCAGCGACAAGGCTGGTCACCGCGCTCCGGGCCACCTGAATTTTCAGATTGTCGGGCTTAATTCGCAGTATTAGCGTATCATCGTTCACACCGACAATGGTCCCGATAATTCCGCCGCTGGTGACCACAATCTGGCCATTTTCAAGCGTCTTCAGCATCTCTTTCTGGTTCTTCTGCTGCCGTCGCATGGGCATGAAAACCAGGAAGTAGAAGATCGCGACCATCAGGACAACAGGAAGCGCGCCGCTGAGGAAGGAAGCAGCCGGGGCGGGCACGGCGGCTTGAAAAAGAAATAGCGAAAACACCATAAAAGATCCTGTCCTAACTTACACGGACCTAGGCGGACTCAAACGACTTTAGCAGTTCAGGAAATTTTCCAGTTAGAATAGCCTGCCGAATCCTGCGCATGA
>CAXUCT010000361.1:3656-4617 GCA_964249415.1 uncultured Bryobacteraceae bacterium
GTGCAGTGTAGCCAGCATCGAGAAGAGAATCTCGCCGGCTTGAAAGAGATGGCGCAGGTAGGCGCGGCTGAATGTGCGGCAGGTATAGCAGTTGCAAGCAGGATCAAGCGGGCCCCCATCCTCTATGTAGCGAGCCTGCTTGATCAGGACCTTGCCGGCAGACGTGAATAGGCAGCCGTTGCGCGCATTACGCGTGGGCAGCACGCAATCCATCATGTCTACTCCCTGCGCGACGTAGTGCGGCAGCTCCTCCGGCATGCCCACGCCCATCACGTAGCGCGGCCGGTCTCGCGGCAGTAACGGCGCTGTGACGGCTACTATCTCCTGGCTAAGGTCCCGCGGCTCGCCCACCGAAAGCCCACCGATCGCATAACCGGGCGCGTCGAGTTCTAAAAGTGCTTCGGTGCAAGCAGTCCGTAGATCAGGGTACATGGAGCCTTGCACAATCGGAAACAGAGCCGAGCCGAGCCCTTTCTGACGGCGAAGATAATGCGCATACCCCGAGCGCGCCCAGCGAATGGTGCGCTGCATGGACTCAAGCGCCGCCTCATGCGAAGCGGGGTAAGCCAGACATTCGTCGAGAACCATCATGATGTCGCTGCCCAGAGAGAGTTGGATATCGACGGTGCTTTCCGGCGTGAACAGGTGCGCATCACCGTTCAAGTGTGATCGAAACACAACCCCGTCCTCTGTGACTTTGCGCAAAGCATCAAGACTAAAAACCTGAAAGCCGCCCGAGTCGGTGAGGATGGCGCGCGGCCAAGCCATGAACTGGTGTAGGCCACCCAGGCGCTCAATGCGCTCGTGCCCGGGACGAAGAAATAGATGATACGTGTTCGCCAGAATGATGCGGGCATCGAGATCATTCTCGAGCTCGCGAGGACTCAGAGCCTTGACCGAGCCCTGCGTGCCGACAGGCATGAAGACCGGTGTCTCGATGGTTCCATGCGCCGTGTGCAGC
>CAXUCT010000362.1:0-4589 GCA_964249415.1 uncultured Bryobacteraceae bacterium
GCTCAGCACCACCATCACGATCGCCACCATCGAAGTAATCTGGCGGAAGTCTCCGACCATCTGCTCCGCGGTGGAAAGAGCGAAGTCGTCGGGCTTTGTATAAGGAACCCGGCGGTCCATCCGCAGGATCACACGGATTTCATCCAGCGCCTTCGGGAGTTGGCCCTCCTTCGCATTTACTACGATCCCCATCTCTTTCGAAGCTGGGTAGTTTCTTTGCAAAGTAAAGTAGGGCAGCAACACACGCAAGTCGTTCTGCCCGAAAATGGATGCCGCGGGACGATTCATTGTGCCGATCACCTCGTACTCGTGGCCATCCACGGTAATAGGCTTCCCGATCGGGTCAACGTCGGCATACAGGCTCTTGGTCAGGTCTGCCCCTATTACCGCAACAGCAGCTCGCCTTCGATTATCCGCATCAGTAATAAAGCGGCCTTCATTCATGTCGGCCTGCCCTTCCTGCGCGTACGCCTCTTCCACCCCTTGAAAGTTGATTCCAAACGTATCGTGACCCTTATATCGTGCTTCGATCGTGTTCCGATTGACAAACAGCATCGGGGAAACCGCATCGCAGGCATCGCACCGCTCTCGCAGGTCGATCGCATTCTGGTAGCTGATATTCTTCCGCGTTCGTTGCTCCGGAGTCGGCGGCCCATGCACGCCCGCAGGCCATTTGAACACAATCACGGAGTTCGGACCAAAGCTGCTCAACGCGGACGCGATGCTGGAGTCAAATCCCGTGAGAATCGCACCCACGCCGATGATGGTTCCAGTCCCCATCACTACCCCCAAAACGGTGAGGAAAGCCCGCAGTTTGTGCGCGCGGATGGTTTGCAGCGCCAGTGATGTCGCATTTAAAAGGGCGAGCCAGTTCATGCGTTCACTCTGACCGGAGCGCTTCTATCGGATCTAGCTTCGAAGCCTGTTGTGCCGGGTAAATACCGAAAAATAGGCCCACAATCGCAGAAAGTCCCACGCCCAAAATCACCGACATGATCGGCAACTCCATCGGAATCGATGCCGCGGTTCGGATCACCACTGAAAAGGCCCACGAAAGAATTACTCCGATAAGTCCGCCCGTCGCGGCCAACATAGCCGACTCAACTAGAAACTGATTCAAGATATCTTGCCGGCGGGCGCCCAGCGACTTCCGTATGCCGATCTCGTGAGTGCGCTCGGTCACCGCCGCCAACATAATGTTCATGATGACAATCCCGCCTACTACCATGAATACGGAAACGATGCCAACGGCCGTAGCAGCGATCGCGCCCGTTAATCTCTGCCATAAACCGATGAATGAGTCGGAGGACATGATGCCGAACGTATCGTCATCACGCGGCCGCAGATGCCGAAAAGCTCTCAGCAGCATAGTAACTTCGTCTTGCGCCTGTACGAGGTGATCCTGATCGATTGCCTTCGCAACGATATCGGTCCCTCTCGATCCGAAGATCTTGATACAGCTCTCAATCGGTATCATCACGAAGTTGTCTTGCGACTGCCCAAACACTGTCCCCAGCGCCTTTGCAGTTCCGATCACCTCAAAGGGAACACCATTCACTTGAATAGTTTTTCCAATTGGATCACGATTTTCGAAGAACCGCTTCCGGATGTCGTCCCCAATGAAGGCCACCGGCGCGCGGCGGAGCACTTCGTTGTCTGAAATCTCGCGCCCGGTCGATACCTGCACATTCGAAAGCTCCGAAATTCGCGCGGTCACTCCTTCGATATCTATCCCGGCATCCGTGGAATCGCCGTTGTATGAAACTCGGCCATTTTTGCCGATCTCCATTCCAACCGCCCGCAGCATCGTGGCGTGGTCCTTGATGAACTGAAACTCTTCACGCCTGATCTGTGGATTCCGCCTGTTCATCTGGACCAGCTTCTTCGGATCAGGGGCGCCGAACCACGACATGCGCACGATGCGAAATCCGTCTGATCCCATATCCGACACCTTATTTGCGATGTAGAGGTTCATGCCATGGATCAGCGCGGTCACCGAAATTAACGTAGTGGTCGCTAAAATGATTCCCAGCAGCGTCAAAAAACTTCGCAGCTTGTTTTTGTTTAGTGAATCAACGGCAATCCGTCCGCCCTCCCAAAAGGAGGCGCTTGGCCGGAATGTTCGGCTTCTCGGCACAGTGCTACTCACGCAGACGTAAGCTGCTGGGCATTTGTTCCCAAACTAGATCCGTCCGCAGCAATTGCTCCATCCAGTTCAGAACAGTTTCGTCCAGCCAAAACCTGGGTTTGTGCCGGGAGAGAAACCCGAGATGGCCGCCGTACTTGGTCGTGACAAGGTTCAGAGCTGGATTCGCTTGGAAGGCAGGATGTTGGTAAACATCCGCTGGTACCAGCGGATCGTCTTCCGCATGTATAACCAAAGCCGGCACTCGTATCGCGTCTAAATAGTTGACGGCGGATTGGGTAGCATAGTAGTTTGCCGCGGTTCCAAAGCCAAACAGTGGCGCCGTAAAGCGGTCGTCGAACTCCCAAATCGTCTTTACATCGTCTAGTCCGTCGCAACTATAGAGATGCGGTGTCAGCCGGCTTTTCCGCTGAATGCGGCTGCGCAACCGATCGAGGAAACGTCTCTCGTACAGGAAGTTGGACCGCTTCCCTAACGTTCGAACGCAAGCTGCCAAATCAATCGGGGCCGACACGGAACATACGCCGCTTAAAACGTCGGTGGCACCCACCTCTCCCGCAAGCTTCAGAGCCATATTTCCGCCTAGTGAGAAGCCCACCAGAAATGTTGGCTGCCCGGTGCGTGCCCGAATTTCCTGTATAATCTGCCAAGTATCGCTAGTCAGCCCCGAGTGATACATCGTTTCGCAGAGATCCTCTGTACCGCCGCAACTGCGGAGATTCAGGCGATGAACGCCATAGCCTCTCGTCAGGGCCGCTTGTGAGAAGCTTGCGATATACCCCGCCGCTGCAGAACCTTCCAGTCCGTGCGCAAACACGATCTGCCCGCGTGGCGCTTGGGGCTGGTGCTCGAAGGCCGTAATTGCCGTCTGTGAATCGATTCGATACAATTTGCGGACTACGGGAAAGCGATCCCCATCTATCCGCCGCGCCCAAAAGTTGCCCGCAATGGTGAGCAGGTGCGGATTGCGGAAAAACGGCTGAAAATCGCTCTGCAACTTCCAGTGTATCGGCCGGCCGCCTCAGGTTTCAGAGGTTAAAGCGCTTCGCTCTTCCTGCTCAAATCTTCTGAAAGGATGATCGCCTCTGCCAGTTCGCGCATGGGCCGGCGCAGCCGCCTGCTCTCATTGCGCAATCGCAAGTAAGCTTCTTCTTCCGTCAGAGTGTGGCGGTGCTGCAGAATCCCTTTCGCCCGCTCCACAATCTTTCGCGTCTCGAGTTGACGACGCATCTCAGCCGTCTCGTCCTGAAGGCGAGCGTTCTCTTCGGCCAAAAACGATTTGGTAATAGCGCCGCCCATCTGTTCACCGACGAATGTCAGCAACGAAACTTCGTCAGGCGTATGATAATGCGGCTCGCGATGGTGAACGTTGATGACGCCAATAACGTCGCCGCCACTCACCAGAGGCACCGAAAGGAATGCTTCGTAGGTATCTTCTACCAGTGCCTGAAATCGCTTGAAGCGGCGATCCGACGCTGCGTTCTGCGGCAGAGCCACAACCGACCTATGTTCGACCACCCATCCCGTCACGCCCTCGCCAACCTTCAAGCGAATGTTTCCAAGGTCGGTTTGGTGAGGAACCTGCGATTCACGCAATACAATCTCGTGCTTCTCGAGCTCGATCAAATAAACGAGACACGCATCGCACTCTGTAACTTGCACCGTCAGACCGACGATTTCACCGAGCATCTCATCCAGAGAAAGTTCGGAACTTACGATACTACTCACGCGGTGTAGGAGCGCTATCTGCGTCGAGGGCGGCTCCATAAGGGGTGCGGTCGCCATACCCGAAGGTAGAACGTTGTAAGCCATTACGCAAATCAAAATAATTGATGTCCCTTATTGGCCCTTAAACCTTCATAAATGAGCAACTTGCATCGTAACCCTAGTGAAATTATGGGTAGTGACTCGTCTTCATAAAATACGGACGAGTTCCTCTTGCTCTTCTCCCGTCACTCTGGCCCCCTCTTCACCGACATACACATTTACTTCGGAGCGGACGCCAAACCTCGGTAGATACACTCCCGGTTCAATCGAAAAACAGGTACCCGGAATGACACGCCGCTCATCGTGCGATTCGAAATTGTCCATGTTTGCTCCGGTTCCGTGTACCTCGGTCCCGATACTGTGTCCTGTTCGATGGAAGAAGAAGTCACCCAAGCCGCGTTCGTCGATATAGCGGCGCGCAGCGTCGTCCACTTGATATCCCGCTAGCTGCTCTCCCAGCGAAACCGTCCGGATCACGTAATCTGATGCTTGTTTACGTGCGCCCTTCACAACATCAAATACATTATGTATCTCATCTGGAATGCTCTCGCCACAGAAAGCCGTCCACGTGATGTCGTAGTAAACAGAGTAAGGCTGCCTTAGCTTGGCCCACATGTCTATAAGGACAAAATCGCGGGGCCGGATCTCCGACGTCCTCTCCCGGGCAGGCTCATAG
>CAXUCT010000363.1:0-4588 GCA_964249415.1 uncultured Bryobacteraceae bacterium
GTTGCTTTGCGAATCGCGTTGGGAGCAAGCCGCGCACGCATTCTGCGAGGACTTTTCACGGAAGCCCTGCTACTTTCGCTCGCCGGGGGCGCAGCCGGGCTCCTGGGCAGCGTCCTGGTGTTGCGCTGGCTGAGCGTGTGGCAGCCATTCCCCAGAAATTTTCCGGTGCACACGCCTGTGAGCCCGGACGCTACGGTTTATGGAGTCGCCTTGCTGCTGAGCTTAGCCAGCGGATTCCTTTTTGGCGTGGTTCCGGTGAGACAGGTACTCGGCGCGAATCCGTCTCAGTTCATCAAAGCGGGGTCAACCGGCAAACTTGGGATGCGGATTGCTGTCCGCGACCTGTTGCTGGCCGCGCAAATTGCGATCTGCGCCTTGCTGGTTACTTCTTCGCTGGTTGCCGTGCATGGGCTGGCACGCTCGCTCCACAGCAACTTCGGTTTTGAACCGCGCAACGCGATGCTGGTAGATACCGACTTGCATATGGCGGGGTACGGCGGCGATCAAGTGCCGCCAATGCAAAAGCGCATGATCAATGCGGTGGCGATGATTCCCGGGGTCAAGTCTGTGGGATTGACCGATGCGCTGCTCTTAGATGACGGAGGCGATTCGCTTGTCTTCGGTGACAAGACGACAGATCTAAGGGCGGCGAATGCTGCCGCTGATGCCGCCACCTACCACATCTCTCCCGAATATCTCCGGGCGGAGGGCACCGTCTTACTGTCCGGAAGGGCTTTCACAGGGCATGACGATCAAAAGTCGCCCCGTGTAGCGGTGATCAACAAGGAGTTTGCGCGCAAGCTCTTTGGCTCTGTGACCGCTGCGATGGGCGGTTCCTACAAGATGCTGGATGGAACGCGCCTGCAAGTGGTGGGTATCGCAGAAGATGGAAAATATAACAGCCTCACCGAAGAGCCACAGCCGGCGATGTTTCTCCCCATCCTGCAATGGCCATCGAGTCAGACCTGGCTGGTGGTGCGCTCGGACCGTGATCCCCGACATCTGGGGCCAGCTATAGAGAGCGCACTGCGGCAACTGGATGCAGGCCTGCCTGTTTACATTGCAACGCGCTACAAAGAGCTGGACGCGGTTCTGATTGCGCCGCGTATGGCAACGATCGCGCTGGGTGTGCTGGGCGCGATGGGCGCGCTGCTCTCGATCACCGGCATCTTTGGCATGGCTGCATACTCGGTTAGCAGGCGACTGAAGGAGTTAGGAATTCGTCTGGCCCTCGGCGCGCAGCGGAAGGAAGTGTTACAGGCCGCGTTAGGACGCGCATTGAAGCTTTTCGTATTTGGTTCGGCGGCGGGATTGATTCTTGGAGTTTTGGCCAGCCGGGTGCGGGCCTCCCTCGTGTATCAAGCCACACCGCGCGACCCGTTGGTATTGGCTGGCGTTGTTCTGGTTATGGCGTTGCTGGGCTTATTAGCTACGTGGATTCCAGCAAGACGCGCGCTGTCGCTTGATCCTTTGACCCTGTTGCGAGAAGAGTAAATTGGTATTGACGATTTACCGGATTCAGCACGATCTAATCCACCTAGGATAGGTTTTGTATCGGAAGGCTGGGCGCAGTTCAGCACCGCACGCTGTCACTAAGCAACGCGGGCATTTTATTTAGGATCGTCTGACGGAGGCCGAGTCACTCGCTCGAATACCGCCGGACGGGAACATTCGCCTGATTCTTCACGTACTCTGAAGTAGAAAGGATTAGGAGAACGGGATGCCCTTTTGCACCAACTGCGGAACGAGCGTAGACGCAAGCGCGTCCTTTTGCCAGAACTGTGGAAACGGGCAGCCACGCCGTGGAGGCGAGTTTACGGATTTGCTTGATGGCATCACTAACCGCACCGCTTCGATCCTCTGCTACATCCCCGTTTTCGGCGTCATCCCCGCTATCGTATTTCTTGCGTCGCAGAAGTACCGCACCAACATTCGCGTCCGCTTTGATGCCTTCCAAGCTCTTTACCTTTTCGTTGCTTGGCTCATCGTCTCTTCGGCTGCTCCTACGCTGCTGTTGTCGGGCGTCCCTGGATACGGAATCGAACACGCGTTGCTCAACCTCATTAAAGTAAGCTTGTTTATCTGTTGGGTCTACCTGTTGGTCAAGGCCGCGCAAGAGGAGCAGGTTCGGTTGCCCATTGTGGGTGATTTGGCGGCTCGCTCCACCACTGAGCAGCTTTAGTATAATTATTCATTGTTGTGAATAATTACTCAAGACGCTCCGTGGGCGTCGCCGGGTTCCGTGGCTATAGCGGAGCTGAACTGGTCCACATTCTCCGGCGCCATCCCGGCGTGGAGGTGGTGCTTTTAGAACATCGGGCAGACTCCGAGGAGCGCGTTCGGCCGCTAGGGCAACCACCACCTAAAACCATTGCCGCTACGGCGGAAGCCATTCAGCAGGAGCGGTTGGAGCTGGTTTTCCTAGCAACGCCAGCACAAGTGTCGATTGACTTGACACCCGAGGTTTTGGCCGTGGGGACGAAGGTGATTGACTTGAGCGGCGCATTCCGGCTGCGTGACGGGGAGACCTACTCGCGCTGGTACGGGGAGCGTCACACAGCCGCTCATCTGTTTGAAGAAGCGGTGTACGGCCTTCCGGAGTTTTATCGCGATTCCATTCGCGGCGCGCGTTTGGTGGCCAACCCCGGCTGCTATCCGACGGTAGCAAATCTCGCGATTCGGCCGCTGATCGACGCGCAAGTAGCTGATCGGGCTCGCGGCATTATCTGCGACGCGAAATCGGGCGTGAGCGGCGCCGGACGCAAGGCTTCTCTCTCCACCAGCTTTTGCGAAGTGACCGAAAACTTCAGCGCTTATGGCTTTGCCGGCCACCGGCATATCCCGGAGGTGCTGCAGAATTCCGGGCTTGGCGAGCGGGAGTTTACTTTCACCGCTCATCTTTTGCCGTTGGAACGGGGCATTTTGGAGACGATTTACATCCGCACGCAACGCGTCGAGAAGGCAGTCGACCTGCTCTCCATCTATGAAGAGGCTTACCGGGACGAGCCGTTCGTGCGTCTCTATGCTCCCGGCAAGGTGCCGGACTTGCGCGCCGTGCAGCACACAAACTTCTGCGACATTGGCTTTCTGTTCGACGTAGAAAGCCAGCGCGTCACGATTGTGGCAGCTGAAGACAATCTGGGAAAAGGCGCCGCGGGACAAGCAGTGCAGAACATGAACCTGGTGCTCGGGTTTCCTGAGACTGAGGCCCTTCTGTGAAGCTGCTCATCAAAATAGGTGGAACGCTTTTGGATGAGGCTGCCGGACGGAATTCAATCGCAAAGCAGCTCGTCGAAGTGGCTCGGAATCATCCACTCGTTGTTGTACATGGCGGCGGTAAGCAGGTGACGCGGTACCTGGAGGAGCGTGGAGTCGCGAGCCGCTTCCTGGGCGGATTGCGCGTGTCTGACGAGGCGGTGATGGAGGCCGTTACCAACGTCATTGCTGGAGGTGTAAACACGAAGTTCGTGTCGGCGATGATCGCTTCAGGTGGAGCGGTGGTGGGCCTCTCCGGTGTTGACGGAACACTGACGCGGGCCCGGCAGCTCAACCCTGATTGGGGCTTTGTCGGCAAACCGGATGGGACCAACCCGCGCCTGCTCAATCTGCTCCTTAGCGAGAACTATGTGCCGGTCATTGCCTGCCTCGCGGGAGATGAGGAAGGCAACGTATATAACGTCAACGCCGATCAGATGGCCGTTTCTTGTGCGATAGGTTGGACGGCCGAACGGCTGCTGTTCCTCACCGACGTGCCGGGCGTGAAGGGGCGGGATGGCGCCGTGATTCGGCATCTGGGCGCCCATCAAATGAATGAGCTGATTGCCTCGAAGGTGGCGTATGGCGGCATGCAAGCGAAATTGGAAGCCGCTGCGGCCGCCCTCCATGCTGGGGTAAAAGAGGTGATGGTTGCCGGAGGCCATGAACCCGACATCTGCCGGCGCTTGATCGAAGGTGAGGCCATCGGCACCCGGCTGGCTCTGGATGCAGCTGCGGCCGAAGGAGGCCAGTGAGGATGCAGACTTCTGTAGCCGTTCGCAAAGCCGGCATGCAAGACATCCGTCCTATCCTGTCGCTGATCAACTCTTACGCGGCTAGCGGAATTATGCTGCCACGAACCGAGTTCGAGATGTCAGAGAATATTCGTGACTTTTCGGTTGCCTATGAAGGCGATCTGCTGGCCGGATGCGGCGCGCTGCATTTTTACACCCCCACCACCGCAGAGGTGCGCTCATTGGCGGTACTTCCCCGGCTAAAGCAAAACGGAGTCGGCCGCGCCGTGGTCAACGCCCTCGAAGCCGAAGCGCGCGCGAATGACCTGCAGGCAATCTTCGCCTTTACCTACGCTCCGGAATTTTTCGGAAAGCTCGGATTTGTAGAGATAGAACGTGGCGAGCTTCCACTTAAAGCCTGGAAGGATTGTCTCAGCTCTCCCAAGTTTCAGAGTTGCGATGAGATCGCGATGCTGAAAAGGCTTAAATCAGAGGAGTTTAAAAGCGATATCGGCACCCTAAGCAATTTCGGAGCCGATTCATTTTCGCTCCCTCGTGTAGATTTAGCTATATTACTTTAAAAAATAAAAGACTTTAGT
>CAXUCT010000364.1:0-4583 GCA_964249415.1 uncultured Bryobacteraceae bacterium
CTTCCATGGCGGGTTCGTGATGGCCGTTTGGCACAACGATGGCTGGTTCGGGCTCGGGGTCGGGCAGCGGCTCTATGACGGGCTCGGGAGTCGTTGCCATGTTGAAGGGGAAGTGGGGATTGCGGCGCTCGATCTCCGGCAGAGTGTCGCGCTGGAAGCCGGTGGCGATGACGGTGATCTTGACGGTGTTGCCCATCTTTTCATCAAAGACAACACCGAAATTGATTTGTACATCGTTGTTGTCGGTAGCGGTACGAATGAGGTTGCAAGCGTCATTCACGTCATGAATGCCGAGTTGGCTGGAGGCGGTGATGTTGATGAGCACGCCGCGCGCGCCGAGGACGCCGCCTTCTTCCATGAGCGGACTGTTGATGGCGAGACGTGCTGCTTCAACGGAGGCGCTATCTCCCGAGGCGATAGCAGTGCCCATCATGGCGTAGCCCATGCCGGCCATGATGGTGCGGACGTCGGAGAAGTCGCGGTTGATCATTCCAGGCGTCAGGATGATGTCGGAGATGCCTTGCACGGCTTGGCGCAAGACGTCGTCAGCGAGTTGGAAAGACTCGAAGAAGCTCATGCCTTTGGGGGCTAGGTTCAAGAGCTTTTCGTTGGGAATGCTGATGAGCGTGTCACAGCTGCCGGCCAGTTCGGCGATGCCGCGCTCGGCTTGTTTCATGCGGCGCGGGCCTTCGAAGGAGAATGGCTTAGTGACAACGGCGACGGTAAGAGCGTTTAGTTCTTTGGCGAGGGAAGCCACAACGGGAGCGGCGCCAGTGCCGGTGCCGCCTCCGAGTCCCGCGGTGACAAAGACCATATCGGCGCCCTCTAAAATTTCGATAATTTGCTCGGTGTCTTCAAGCGCAGCCTGGCGGCCAACGGAGGGGTCAGCGCCAGCGCCTAGTCCGCTGGTGAGTTTCTTACCGATAGCCAACTTATTCGCTACCGGCGATGCAGCCAGTGCTTGCTTGTCGGTATTCAAGATGTAGTATTCGATGCCGCTGAGTCCTTCATGCAGCATGCGCGTCACTGCATTCGAGCCTCCGCCGCCGACGCCTACTACCTTGATGCGCGTGCCGAGCTGCGCTTCGTCTTCAATGAGGAACTTCAAATCGTCTGCCATGTTTTGCCTCGCTTTGTCCTTTCGATAGTTACTTTAGAGATCGACGGCCGATTGGAAGTTTGCCGGGTGGGGAAAACCACTGGGACAGACATCGTTTTGAAGTCGCGAGCAGATTGCCTTTGTTTTTGGACTTCGCGAGGCTCGGCAAAACGAAGTCAGTCCTGGGTTTTCGCATTTCGAACGCTTCAAAGAAGGATTCATTTTAGGACCACACCCACCAGTCCGGGAGAGGCTCTCTTCCATTCGCGCTTAAGCCGGAGCCGTCCTGAATACATGGCCAGACCTGCGGCCGTGGTCCAAACAGGGGTGTCCAATTCCTTCGGCCAACCTTCGATGCCGGTAGCCAGCCCGTTCCTCACCTGGCAATTCAAAATACGTTCGGCGATGTCGCACATGCCGGGCAACATGGCGCCGCCGCCGGTGAGGACCGCGCCTTCGAGCAGGGACTGCTCCATGCTGACGCGCAAAATTTCGGCGTAGACGCGGTCGAAGATCTCTTCCGCTCTGGCTTCGATGATCTCGTTGAGTTGGCGGCGGGGCGCCTCGCGCGTGCCACGGCCTTCGGCTGAGGGAATGTCGATCAAGCTGTGGTCAGAGACCAAGCCGGTAATGGCGCAGCCGTACTGGCGCTTGAGGTTTTCGGCGTCTTCATAGTTGACCTTGAGCAGCCAGGAGATATCCCGCGTCAGGTGGTCGCCCGCGACGCTGATGGCGTTGGCGAGCAGCAAGGCATCGCCGTCATACACGGCCAAGTGCGTGGATTGCGCTCCAATATCGATGACAGCGACGCCGCGGGCGCGATCTTCGGGCAACACTGCTGCGTAGGCCGCGGCGATGCCTTCGAAGATGGATTCTTCGACGGCCAAATGCGCCTGGTGAACCGCGGCCACCAGAGCCTGGTGATCTTGCGCGGAGGCAGTAACAACATGCACGTTGGCTTCAAGGCGGGCGCACGACATTCCTTTGGGATTTCGATAACCGGCGCGGCCATCCAGAGTAAAATCCTGTGGGCAAATCTGCAGAACCTGGCGGTCTTCTTCGAGACGGACGCGCGCGCCGAGTTCGACCGCGTAGCGCAGATCGTCAGGCTCGACATCACGGCGCCTGCCAAATTCGTACAAGCCGCGGCTATTCACGCCGGCGACTGAGCCGCCTAAGCCGATGACAGCGGATTCAGGCGAGACTTGTGCCCGCAATTCCGCCTCATGCAATGCGAACTGAATGCTTTCGGTGAGCGCGCCCTGGTTGTCTAGCCGGGACCGAGCCCATGCCTGAGTGGGCGCCGCGCCATAGCCCAGGAACTTGAGCGTGTCGTCCTGAAGGGCGCAGATGACAACGCGCGTAGTGGTGCTGCCCAGATCAAGACCGACTGCCAGTTTCGCTTTACTTGCCATGCCCATCCTCTCCGACCGCAGTAATTACGCCGTCCACGCGCAGATCTAAAGTCTTGGCGTCAGGCCGCTTCTCCTTGATCTCGCCGTAATTGCTCAAAAAGTTCTGTAGCCTTTCGGCATAGTTTTCATCTCCGACCATCAGGTTGACTACGCTGTCTCCGGTATGTTCGGCCAGGATGAGATTGTTGGGATCGGTCACATTGATTTCCGAGATTTCGTCTGCCATGGCCCCAAGTTCGCGCAACATTCCAAGAACGCGATGGACGCGGGCACGCCGGTTATCGAGCGACTCCGACTCACTGATGCCGGTAATGACGGGGAGAGTAAATTTAGCCGCCACGCGCGGCCGCAAGATGTAGCCGTCGCGATCGATGAGGGCGAAGCGGGACATGCCGTCCTTGGAGTTGGCGTGGAGATGGACGAAGGCAACGGGGACGCGCTCCTGAATGCGGACCTTTACCGTTTTCGGCCAAATCTTCGACACTGTCGCATCTTCCACCCAGTCGATCGCCAGAAGTTGCGCGCGGCGCTCCTGGATGGGTACGAGGTAGAGGCTGCGGCTGAAGTCCTCCGCGAAGATATGACGGATTTGGGAAGTCGACGCATAGTGAATTCCTTCCACGACGAGATCCGGGCTTTGCCCGGCGTATTCATCTGCCTCCGCGATGCGGAAGCGCTTATCCTTTATCAGGAACTGTTCGGCGCTATGCCAGGCAAACAGCGTTCCCACCATCAGGAACATACCGAGCACAAGCCATACGATGAAGCGGCCAAAGCGAATGCCTTCGAGAAAGGATGGCGCGTTTGGCATTACGCGGCCCTCCGCAATCTCTCCAGAATTTTATCGGCTGCTTGGGAAACGCTACCGGCGCCCAGCGTGATGATCAGATCGCCGGGCTGCGCGGCGCGGACAATCGCTTCCACGCCGTCATCCATGTTAGGGACGTAGTGAGCGGAACGGTGGCCGTAAGAGCGGATTTTATCGAGGAGTGATTGTGCGGTGACGCCTTCGATGGATTGCTCGGCGGCGGCGTAGATATCGAGAACGTAGAGATCGTCGGCTTGGTGGAAAGCAGTGCCGAAGTCGTCCAGCAGATGCTTGGTTCGGGAAAAGCGGTGCGGCTGGAAGAGAACGTGAATGCGGCGGTAGGGCGAGAGCTTGGCGGCCGCGAGAGTGGCTTCGACTTCGGTGGGATGATGGCCGTAATCATCGACGACGGTGACACCGTTAGCTACGCCGCGGATGGAAAAACGGCGGTCTACGCCGGAGAAGGCTGCCAAACCTTGCTGAATGCGCGTGACGGGTACTTCCATCTCAAGCGCGACACCGATAGCGGCCGTGGCGTTCAAAACATTGTGCAGTCCCGGAACGTTCAAATGAAAGGCGCCGAGTTCGGCATCGCGGCGTCGCACCGAGAAGTCACTGCCGGATGGTGAGAGCACAACATTTTGAATTTGGAGGTCCACTTGAGCGGACCGGCCGTAGGTTATTGAGCGGCGGCGAATGAGCGGGAAGATGGTCTGGATACTTTCATCTTCCAGGCACAAGACGGCAGCGCCGTAGAAGGGAACCTTATTGACGAAATCCACGAAGGCTGTTTGGATTTCTTCGAGCGAGGCATAGTGGTCGAGATGTTCGCGATCAATGTTGGTGACGACGGCGATAATGGGCGCAAGCTTGAGGAAGGAGCCATCGCTTTCGTCGGACTCGACGACGAGAATCGTGCTTTTCCCGACGCGGGCATTCGAGCCCTGCATGCCAGCTACACGGCCTCCGACGACCACGGTGGGATCCATCTCAGCGGCGTTCAAGATGGAGGCGACCATGGACGTGGTGGTGGTCTTGCCGTGACTTCCGGCGACCGCGATTCCGAACTTGAGGCGCATCAACTCCGCCAGCAGTTCGCCACGCGGGATGACGGGGATTTGCAGCCGTCGCGCTTCGGCGACCTCCGGATTGGCGGAATCAAGGGCGGAGGTGACGACCAGCGCCTTCGCTCCCGCGACGTTTTCAGCTTGGTGGCCGAGATGGACAGCCGCGCCGAGTTTCGACAGGCGCTCGGTGGTGG
>CAXUCT010000365.1:0-2196 GCA_964249415.1 uncultured Bryobacteraceae bacterium
TATTAGGCGAGGGCGGTAGGGCACGTCTACCGGACGATCTCCACAGAGTAAATTGAGAAGGGCAGCTCGCAAGCATTCGTCTTGGAGGATCTTTGAAGTCAAGCATTTTCATTGTGTCTCGACGATTGCCGTTCTCGGCTTAGCGTAGATGAAAAGCTATTTGCAACGGAAGCAAAGGCTCGGGCGAGTTCAAGCCGTTTGCTGCCGAGACGGACCGCATTGTTAAACGGCACATTGGCGCTTTTGACCGCGAAGTAGCAAGATAGTTACCGGAATGCATCTGGTCCGGCTTCGTCGCGTGCATACCTTACCGTTTCCCTCGGGTGGATGATGCTTGCCCTGTTGCCGAGCCCCACCTGCGAGGGCGACTGATCCATGATGTGGCACGCCGGGCGCTTGCGCGATGTGCGACCTGTGATATTGCTGTTTGTTCTACTCCCTTGATTGCGCCGGAGTTGGTTAGTATCAGGACTGCGATGTCGAAGCCACGTCTCAATTCCGCTTTTATCCGGCGCGACGATTTGGCGTTTGTTGCCAAGCAGCGCAAGGTCATTCCGCATGAGTTCGTGCTGGACGCAATTGCTTCGGTGTCAACGGGAACGCGCTCGATGTTCGGCTGCTTGGCGGTATACGTTGAGGACAAAATTGTGCTTGTGCTGCGGGACAAGCCAGATGGCGCAGCGGATGATGGAGTGTGGCTGGTTACGACGGAGGAGCACCATGAGAGCCTGCGCCGCGAGTTTCCGAACATGCGATCCATTCAGGTATTCGGGAAAAAGATAACGGGCTGGCAGGTGCTTCCGGCTGATGCGCCTGATTTTGAAGAAGCGGCGCTGCGTGCCTGCGAGCTGATCGTGGCCAGGGATCCTCGCATTGGAAAGGTACCGAAGCGGCGGGCTACGAAAATCGCCAGGCGGTGAAATCGTAACTGCCTACTGTTGCATAAACGCCGGAAAAAATCCTTGACAGCGCGAGATGGTAAGTATTATCTTACGGTAAGCGCATGCTTACCGTATATGAAACGCAGCTAGACGCTCTAGGCGATGGGACTCGACGGGCTATCCTTGACCGTTTGCTGCGAGGGCCCAGCTCGGTGGGCAAGCTGGCGGCAGGATTCCCGATCAGCCGGCCTGCGATATCGCAGCATCTGCAGATATTAAAAGCAGCGAGCCTGGTGACGGACCAAGTGTCCGGGACACGGCACGTATATCAGCTCAATCCGCAGGGGTTCGAATCGCTGCGGGCGTATTTCGATCAGTTCTGGGCAAGCGCTTTGATTGCATTCCAAGAGAAGGTAGAGGAGCAATAACGATGTTGGCAACAGGCAGCACAACAGAGGCACCGGTTCGCAAGAGCATTCGCGTTCGTGCGAGTGCGGCGCGTGCGTTTAAGGTATTCACGGAAGAACTGGACAGTTGGTGGCCGCGGACGCACCACATCGGAAGCTCGCCGATGGCGAAGGCGGTGATGGAAGCGCGCGCAGGCGGCCGCTGTTATAGCGAGCAGGAAGATGGAACGGAATGCGAGTGGGGACGGATTCTGGTCTGGGAGCCGCCGGAGCGTTTCGTAATGGCCTGGAAGGTGGATCCAACGTGGCAGTCTGAGCCGGATCTTACAAAGTGCAGCGAAGTGGAAGTGCGGTTTACAGCGGTGGCTGATGGATCGACGCAAGTTGACCTAGAGCATCGGAACTTCGAACGCCACGGGGCTGGTGGAGACGCTATGCGCACGGCAGTAGATTCGCCCGGCGGGTGGGGACAGCTGCTGGAATTGTTTCAGGTCCGAGCGGAGCAACCGAGCGGGGCGGCAACGGACACGCAGTGAAGGCGACCACGCTGTATCGAATCGCGGCTGTCTTGCTGGCGCTGTTTGCGGCCGGCCATACTTTCGGATTCCTGACGTTCAAGGCGCCGACGGCAGAAGGGCGGGTTGTTCACGACTCGATGAAAAACGTCACATTCCAAGTAAATGGATCCACTTTCAGCTACGGGGCGTTCTATGCCGGATTCGGCTTGTTCATTACGGCATTCCTGCTCTTCTCTGCGTTCCTGGCGTGGCAGCTGGGGAGCTTGGCGCGGAGACATCCGGAGGAAGTCGGACCCTTGGGCTGGTCTTTTGTTGGGCTGCAGGTGGTGAGCTTGGTGCTGTCGTCCATTTACTTCTCTCCGCCGCCGGTGTTGTTTTCCGGGTTTGTGG
>CAXUCT010000365.1:2206-4563 GCA_964249415.1 uncultured Bryobacteraceae bacterium
AAACTAGATTCGCAGAGGAACTCGCCTAATTGAAATTAGGCCGCCAGCAGCGTGTTAGAAAATTCCTCGGCATTTTGTTCAGGCGTGTCGCGAATCAGGTAACGCCGTAACGGGAGAACACCCAGATCGATGCCGTTAGGCACTATAGCTACAACTCGCTTGCCCATCGCAATAGCTGCCCCAAGTTCAAAGAACAGATTGGGTCTTGAGGAGGACTCTGAATCCAGCAACGCCACGACTACGTCGCTACCACGTAAGCCGGTCTCAAGTGCATCGCTCCATGATTCGCCCGGATGCACGCCTATTTCGTCAGACCGGACGGTAACCCCGCGTTGTTCAAGAGCTTGCGCAAAGGACCGTGCCCAGTCTGTGTCTGTCGCCGAATGTGAAATAAAGACTTTTCGCTGTCCCATGCTTCTCATGCTTGATGGCGTTTTATGCGTGCGGCTAACTGCTCAAGATAGATCTCGATCTCATTTAATTGTAGGAGGTCTCGTTTTTTGAGGAGCACTGGTATCCCAGGCCTCGTCTGCAACTCGGTCGGAGTGATCCCAAGCAGTAGAGCAACAATTGGGATTTGACGGACCCACTCGGCTCCAATCTCAGCCCACACGTAAGGCTGGTCAAGAGCCCACGGGGTAATCAACACAACGAATTCATGTGCCAGCTCCAGGAATTTCCGGATGTCCTCCTCAAAGTCGGCTCCAGCATCGACTTGAGCCTCATCTAGAAATGGCGCTCCGCCCGGATTTCAATCTCGCGAGCGATCTGCTTGGCGATCCAAGTGTCTTGGCTGCTGTGGCTGACGAAGATCAGCCTGGCCTTCGGCGCCGAATTCTCTTGCACTGTACCGAGTCTACGTTGATGCCTCCTAGTTGTCAGTGTATTGTGCGCTGCGTGCGTGGCAAGATACAGGGATGTTGAAAGCGGCTGGTTTCGTTCTCTTCGGTGTTGTCTCGCTGCGGGCTGCGTCGTTGTTGCCACCCGAGGGGGATCAGCAATTGGCTCGGGAGATCTATAAAGAGATGATCGAAAGCAAATCGGGATTCTCTACCGGCGAGACGACGAGCATTGCCAATTCAGTGGCGGCACGGTTGAAGGCAGCAGGATTTGCTGATGTGGACATCTACGTTGGGGGAGCGATTGCGAAGAAGTACAACGTGGTGGTTCGGTATCACGGAACGGGCGCACGCAAACCGATTTTGTTGCTGGCACATACCGATGTGGTGGAGGCGAAGCGCGAGGACTGGAGCGTAGATCCATTTCAGTTGCTTGAGAAAGACGGCTACTTTTATGGGCGTGGAACTTCGGATGATAAGGCGCAAGCGGCCATTTGGGTTGCGAACTTACTGCGGTATAAGCGCGAGGGTTTTCGCCCTGACCGGGATTTGATCGTCGCTCTGACGGCGGATGAAGAGGGGGGCGGACCTTACAACGGCGTGGATTGGTTGCTGAAAAACAAGCGTGAGTTGATCGAAGCTGATTACAGCTTGAATGAAGGCGGCCGGGGCGAGATGGCCGACGGCAAGCGCGTGGCGAACGATATTGGGTTGGCGGAGAAGACGTATGCCGATTTTCGTTTGGAAGTGCGCAACAAGGGCGGGCATAGTTCGCGGCCGGTGCCCGATAATGCCATTTACCATTTAGCGGGAGCGCTCTACCGGCTAGCGAGCTATTCCTTTCCCATGCAGTTGAACGATGTGACGCGCGCGTACTTCGGGCAAATGGCGAAGATTGAGAAGGGGCCTACGGGGGCGGATCTGGCGCAGGTAGCGCAAGGATCGCAAGAGGCGATGCAACGGGTTGCGGCACAGTCAGCGGGCATGAATTCGATGCTGCGGACGACGTGCGTGGCAACGCAACTGGAAGGGGGACATGCGCCGAACGCTTTGCCGCAGCTAGCCGCCGCGAATGTGAACTGCCGCATCTTTCCCGACGATACGGTGGAGAACGTTCTGGCGACGCTCAAGAAAGTGGTGGCCGACGATCAAGTGGCCGTGACAATCAAGGTAAACGAAGGGAAGGCGCCGGCTTCTCCGATGCGGCCGGACATTATGAGGGCGTTCAACCAGGTGACGGACACAATGTGGCCGGGAGTGATCACGCTGCCCAGCATGTCAACGGGCGCTTCCGATGGAAGATATCTGCGCGAGGCAGGAATTCCGACTTACGGGGTGCAGGGATTTTTTCTGGACCGCAACGATGTGCGCGCGCATGGCCGTGATGAGCGGATGCCGGTGGAGTCGTTCTACCAAGGGCAGACGTTTTTGTATGAGTTGGTGAAGAAGCTCTCGACTGCGGGCCAGTGACATATTGTTGTCACACTCCGGACACGATAGGTGTGGCAAGCTTAAAGG
>CAXUCT010000366.1:0-4534 GCA_964249415.1 uncultured Bryobacteraceae bacterium
GCGGTAAAGTAATTGATCACCGGCTTGGCCGCCGACTCGGGAGGCGGCGCGATTGCGGGTGGTGGCGGGGGCGGTGCTGTCTTCTTGTGGCAACCCGCAGACAAAACCAACACGAGCGCCGAAACAGAGCTTAGCAGTACTCTGCGTTTTTCCATGATGTTGTGAAATCCTCTCCTGGGAAGCTCATTGTATCTTGCTGGTGGCTTGTTGCAGCGAGTTCGTAACAGGCAAGAAACCGCTTGCTGACGCGCGGGGCTCGTTCCGGAGGGAGCGCTGTACGAAGGGTGTTGTCGCGACCGGCCACTAGTTACTGTATCTAAGTTACTGTTCTGCATTCACCCATACCGGCTTTTCATTGCTGCCCACGTCGGTTAGCGCATGCTTGGCTGTTCCGTCGGCGTTCATGACCCAGATTTGGGACTGGCGACCGCGTTTCGAAGCGTATACGATATGGGCTCCGTCGGGCGCCCAACCCGGATTTTCATTGCGGCCTTCGTTGGCGGTGAGTTGAGCAATCTGCCCGGAGGCGATATCCATTACGAAGATGTTGTAATTGCCGGGTTCGAACCCTTTCGTCCAGGCAAACGCGATGTGATCTCCGTCCGGATTCCAAGCCGGATTGGTGGCCTCGCCCGTTCCGGGTGTCAGACGCTGCACATCCGTACCTTCCAGACTCATGTGATAGATCTGCGGCATGCCGGAACGGCCGGAAACGTCCACCAAGTCAGCGCCGGTTTTGGGATTGATTTTAGCTTCTACTTCGATGGCGTTTGAGGCCGTGAGGCGATGAAACCCGCTGCCATCGACGCTGGACATATACAGCTGCGGCGCTCCGCCGCCGGCGGTGGAGGAAAACACGATGCGTTTGGAATCCGGCGTGAACGTGACAAAGTCGTTCATAGAAGCGCGTTGATTATAGAACGGCAACTTGCGGCCAGTGTCGAGGGAGACCATCTGTATCCCTGGATAACCTAGCGCGTAAGTGGTGAATGCGACGATGTGGCCGTCTGGGGAAGCGGAAGGAAAGGTAGTTATCGAATGGAAGTTGGTGAGTTGACGTTGGCCGGTACCGTCCCAGTTCATGGCCCAGATTTCTTTGGAGCCGGTGCGGTCGGAAACGAAGACGATGCGGGTACCGACTAAGCTCTTTCCGCCGAAGGTAGCGAGGATATCGGCGGCGTAGCGGTGACCGGCATCCACAGCGCCGTTTTGATCAAGCGAGGCAGTATAGACCTTTCCGAAGACCTGCGCCTGCTGCAGCGAACTCATGGAAGGCGAGGTGGAATAGAACCAGCCAAATAGGACCAGCATGCCGCGATCCTCCGCGCCATAGCCGATACCCAGGTAGTTGCTGCTCACGGGCGGCAGGCTCCAATCGGACAGCCGCTTGCCCTGCATGTTGACTGCTCCCCGGCTGGGCGGCGCTACGCCTGTTAGTAGATCTGAGGGCTGTTGCGGCACCTGTAGAGGATAGAGCGTTTTAGGAATGAAATTGATGAGCGGCGAACCCTGCAGATCCGCAGCGACTGTGTCGTTGAAGGCTGCGATGAGTGAAGCAGCGGACCCGGAACCGCGAAAATCGGTGACGGCGACGTGCGGCTTACCAGGATTTTTTTCCACCTGGACTTGAATCTGCTGGCCGGAGATGGGAGCTAGGCCGCAAGCCAGCCCGCAGAGAAGGAACAATGAACTAGCAAGATTTCGCATTAACGTAAATTGAAAGTGAACTGAGCACTGATATAGCTTTCGGTGACCTGAGCAGGGAGTGCCGGCAGCGGATTAGATTGGTAGACCGCGCGCAGGGCCGTGTTGTCGATGGAGGGGTTGCCGCTGCTCTGCACGATTTGGGGATTGCGGATGCTGCCATCGCGCATAATCCAAAAACTCACGATTGCAGGAGTGGATTGCATACGGCTGTCGAGGCCGTTGGTATTCCAGTTTTGAGCAATGCGCTGACGAATCAGCTCCGCATACCACCCGAGGCGGTTGTTGCCGAGGGGCGTGTTCGGACCGACACCCACCTGTCCCGATCCGCCCGGCGGCGCGTACATGGGGTTAGACAGCGCTTGCGGCGCACGGCCGTAGACCTGGTTAGCAGGCGCGGGCTGTTGGTAGAGCTGCTGTTTTGTAGGGTGCTCCGCCTGGCGTTTTACTTTGTCCGGAATCTCTACGGCGTTCTTGTCCAGCACCGGCGGCTTCTTTTGCACATCCTGTTTGGCAGGCGGGGTAGGCACTAGCGATTGCGAGTCATTGGCAACCGGGTTCTTCGGCGCCTCGCGCTGCGGAATGGGAATGTTGTGAACCGAGGAAACAGCGAAAGCTTGACCGCCGCCGGGATTCACATCGCCAAGGGTTTCGTGACGGCGGTTCATCCAATACCAGCCTAAAAACAGCGTTGCGATAAGAGCGCCATGAATCAGAAGAGAGCCCACAAGAGGACCGCTTAGGGGATCGCGCTGGTCCAGTATGTCGAGAGGCTCCGGCATTTGCTTAGTGACGGCGCCGGCGCGCAGCCTCATCGATGGGAGCAGTGACCATTTTTACTTCAAACTTGGCCTCACCGAGTTCAGCGATGATTTGAGCGATCACGTCCCAGGTGGCTTCCTTATCCGCACGAATATAGACGGAGGTTGCGTTGTGAAATCTCTCCCGAACACTTTGGGCGAGCAGGTTGATATTGACGGGCTTGTCGTTTAGAAACGATTCTCCCGTTTTGGTAATGCTGACAACGGGAAGGTCCTGGGCGGTGTTCTGAACGCGCCTGACTTGCGGCACCTGGATGTCGAGTCCGAACTCCATCACATTCGCCGTAATCATGAAAATGATTAACAGCACCAGGACAACGTCAACCAGTGGCACGACATTGATCTCGGACATGGTGGCAATGCCGCCAAATCGCCGCCCGCGTCTGCCACCGCCGCTGTCACCAAATGAGAATGCCATGTTCGTGACTCAGTCCGGTGGTCATCCACCGAAATCTCTCTCGGCAATGTTTTGGAACTCGATGGCGAAGTCTTCCATGCGCGTGCCGATTTCCTTAATACGGGCGCCGAATACGTTGTAGAAAATGGCGGCGGGAATAGCAGCGAATAGGCCAATGGCCGTAGTGACGCGGGCTTCGGAGATGCCGGGCGCGACGGCGCGAAGGCTGGCGCTACCTGCATTTCCGAGGCCCTGGAAAGCATCGATAATGCCCCACACAGTTCCAAATAGCCCGATGAAGGGCGACACCGAAGCGATGGTGCCGAGCCAGCTCATGTTCATCTCAAGCTTGGTCACTTCCTCACTGATGCCCAATTGCAGACTGCGTTCCACGGCGTTCTTGTTGACGAGCGCGCCACGTTGCTTGACTTGCCGCTCGATCTCTCCGTATCCGAAATCGAACACTCCCACCAGGGGCGCAGCGGTGAACTGCTCACTGGCAACAGCAATGGCTTGCAGGCTGTTGGCCTTGCGGAAGGCACGAAGGAAGTTGCGATTTTCACGGCGCGCCCGGCCGAATACACTGCCTTTTGCGAACACAATGGTCCATGAAAAAAGCGACGCCAGGATAAGAATCACGATGATGGCGAGGGGAATCGGCCTGAGGTTCTGGATGATGTCCCACAAGCTGAGGTCTGCGGGAAGCAGCACAAACGTCAATATGAACAAGTCCTTTCGATTGGGGCTTTCGTTTTTATTATAGAGAGGCGGAAGGCGACTAAGTCGTCGAACGATACATGTGGGAGCGGCTGTGGGAAAATATACACAGTGGAGACGATCCAAATTGTACTCGATACACAGCTTCTCAAGGCCGCTGACCAGGCGGCGAAGCGACAAAGGACGAATCGGTCCGCGCTCATCCGCCATGCATTGATGGAGCATCTCAAGAGACTGCACGCGCTAGAACTGGAGGATCGGGACCGCCGAGGTTACGTCGCTCATCCGCAGCGTATCGAAGAGGCGCGCGTCTGGGAGGACGTAGCGGCGTGGCCGGAAGACTAAGCCGAGGCGATGTGCACCTGTACCGATTCGCCTTTCCGGACAAGCAGAGGCCGGTTTTGATTCTGACGCGCGACAGCGTGATCGGCCATCTCGCGACGGTAACTGTAGCGCCGATCACTTCAACAATCCGAGGCGTCCCCTCGGAAGTAGTTCTAGATGTTGAGGACGGAATGAAGGGCCCTTGTGCCATCAATCTGCACAACGCTGTTACTGTGCTCCAGGAGCGTCTAGGCGGACGTGTGAGCAGACTGAGCGCTGGACGGATGGGAGAAGTTTGTGCTGCCTTGCGCTTCTCTCTCGGTTGCGGTTGAGGGTTGTTCCGGTTTAGATTTGCGCGCATGGTAGGGAGCGCGTATCGATTGCGTACCAACAGCTGATGTGGGCATGCTTTGGGTGCAAAGATTGGACGATGGAACGCGAGCGGCAAATGAACGAGTCCGTTAGGCGGCTTGCTCAGCCTTTAAGTCGCGATTTACTTGGTCTACCGCGAGGGTAAAGACGCTTTTCATGGTGTCGAAGGGCACGCGCATGTGGCCGGGGAGCGGCGCTT
>CAXUCT010000367.1:0-4531 GCA_964249415.1 uncultured Bryobacteraceae bacterium
CCATCCCGGCTGCGGTCCCTTTCAGCTCAGCAACGATGTTGATTGGAACCGTCGAAAGCCGGCTGCGCCATCGCATCTCGGTATCGCCCTCGCCTTGCCAATCGGCAAGTCTTGAGCTGTACGCATAGGGCGCTTCTTCAAGCGCCTCCAGTCTCAGCCTGCGCCACAGCCGCCAATCATCGGCGCCCACGAGCCGAAGGCGAATTGCACTTTGGGGTGACGACGCCACGCTGATCTCTCCATATTATGGGCATCTCAAAGTCTCAGGCGTTCTTCAGAAGCCCCAGCTGCACCAAGCTCTCCGCCGTAGCCACGATGCACTCCTTATTCGAACGCGGTGCCCACCCCAGCAGGCGTTGCGCCTTTGCGTTCGTCGCATTCTTCTTCTTGCCAAGCTCAGGCAGGATTCCTTTAACAACCGGATCGAACAGTGCTCCGACGCGCAGCAGCCAATCGGGTAATTGCCTGGTCGGAACCCGTTTGGTCAACCTCCCCATCCGTTTCTTTAGTATCTTCGCGATGTCGATGAGCGAAATGAAATCTCCCGCTACCGCAAGGAAGCGCTTGCCCTTCGCGGCGGGATGAGTCATAGCGCTTATGTGCAAATCGATAACATCGCGGACATCAACAACGCCGGTAGAGATCAGCGGGCAACCGGGAAAGCCGTAAACTGCCGGCCCGGGACTCCAACGCCCAGGCCGGCAATCGGACCCGGCGACTCAGCGCACGATGATGCTGCAAGCTCCACCGCGGCCAAACACGACGCGACGCACATCCGCCTGCGTTCCAGCCCCCGAGGAGTTGTTGACTCCATAGCCCAGAGCATCGAAAAATGCACCGTTAAGGCCAGGGTCTTGCCGGATTGTCACGTAGTCGCCGAAACGGTTCTCGCCGACATTGCTGTTGGCCGTAGTGTAAACCTCGAAATCCCCCCAGAAGCCCACTACGTGGTTCTCGTAATCGCTGCTCCCACCGTACTGCAAGGAAAGGCCGATTTCACCGGTGCAGGCATTAGTGGCCAGCGCTGGATACGCAAAGGCGTAACTGTTATTCCAAATCTGCACCTGTTGAGTCTTGTTGAAATTGTTACTCCTGTCCAGAGTCACCATCTCCACGTGAGGTTGCTGAAAGTTGCTGTCTGTGCCCGCGGTCCACGCAAACCAGAGCTGATCCCCGGCCCGCGTGGCGCCCACTATGGAGTTGCCAGGAAAACCGAAGCTGAGCCAGTCCTGCGCATCAGGCGTTTTCGAGGAAAGGGTATTGTTGGCCCAGCTTGAAATCCCGATATCCCTCCAGAAATAGGTGTTCGAACCTTCGGCCCAGGAGAAGACCCGCAATTGGCTGGTGCCGTTATGGCCTGCCCAGAAGATTTCACCCCCCGTATACTGGGCGAGATGACTGCCCCAGGCGAGATTACTGTGGGACTGATTCGTGTAGTCGATCCCGATAGTGCCGCCCCCCTGAAGCTGCGTCAACGGTATACGCGCGACCTGGAGCCCTCCATTGCAGCTAGGCGAGCAGTTGGCATCCCAGCTAATGTATAGAGAGTTTGTTCCCACTGACAGATCAGGGTAGTCGAACCCCGAGCCGCTGGTTCCGAAAACAGACGGCGTGAGATTCCAGTATGTCCAAGACGTTCCGCCGCTGCTGCTGATGTCAGCAGGGCTGGCCGAAGCGAGCCGATAACCTGTGCCCTGTAACAGCCAAAAGAAGCGGTCGACGCTTGGCACGTATTGCACAACCTGGTCACAGCAAAACCCAACAGCATCGTTAGGGAAAACGGTCGTCGGGTCTATCGTTTTGAATGTGCTCCCGCCATCAGTGGAATAGGCCGCTGTCCAATTCGCCGTAACGAAGATCACTCCGCCCCCGGTTGCGCCGCTTGGCTCCGCACAGGACGCTGGCGCAGTGCCGGGACTGCAGCTCAGCCCAGCCGACGTAAGCCCTACCCCTTGATTCGCACTGAATGTGACAGAGTTCACTTGTGGCGCCGGTACAGATCTGTTCAGTGAGCTCCGGATGCCGGATGTCACCGGCGCCTTGAACGTGGACGTATTGGACGGGGTTGGTGTACCCGGCACAAATGGGCCGGTCGGAACGGGCGGGCCTGTCTCGTTCACGTCATCGCCCATGATGGGGGCTTGATGGGGAAACGGTGCACCCACAACTGTGTTTGAAGGAACAGCGGTTGTTGTTGAAGTCCCAAAACCGGGGCTGGCTGGCGGCAGGAGAACCGAACGGTTGAGAGTAAAGCCGGCCTTCGATCCGCCGACCTGATATGTACCTCGAACCGTGAGCAGATAAGGCGTATTTTGTGTCAGGCCCATGTCACTGAAGGTAGCCTGGAAGATGCCGCTTCCGTTCGGCCCAATCGTCCCGAGCGTCACAGGATATGCTACTGGACTGACGCGCGTCGCGGTCCGCAAGGTTACGTTGCTTACTTCGACGTTCGTCGCGCTCACGGTCCCTTCGTTCATGACTGGCAGCGAGATCATCAGCGTGTGAGTTACATCTGCAGTGCCAGGCGGACCAGTTACAAAGTGCACCGCTGAGACTTGGGCGTTCATCAGCGTGGGAGCAATAACAACAATCGCTGCAATCGGCAATGGCAGCTTCTTTATTCGCTTTCGGAAAGCGCCCAGCGCAAGGGCCAACGAACCCGCCGCGAGTAGCGGCAGCGAAGCGGGTTCAGGCGTGGTCGTGACGCTTACTGTTTGCACCGCTGAAAGATCTCCGCTGAAATCTTCCAGAATCACCTCGGCCGGATACGTTTCCGGTATGTGCGCCGCGCCTGCCAACGTAAACGTGAAGAGGTCAACAGCACCAGAGGTTGCTCCGTTCGCAATGGAAAAGCTGGTGCCCCCGAGAAGCTGATCTAAGGTGACGTTTGCCGGATCATAGCCGGAGAAATTGAGGAACAGATCGGTCGAGTCGAGCGATCCTCCAGTGTTATTTGTGATCGTCCCTTGAAAGACGTCGACGTCTCCCGGCGCGCCGAGGCGACTTGGATCCACGACCGAGAAGGACAAAGCAGGCGCTGCATGCACCACCATACCGGCGAACTGCAGGCCCATTGAAAAGACAAAGGCGTGCTTAGCGAAACGAGACAGTTTCATGTAATCTCCTCTATGTACTTGCTGCATCACCTGCAAAGGCAATTCGAATACCTTTCGGGAGATTTCTCTCTGTCTGTCGCTGATGTGCCGGTCTAAGCGCGAACCAAGAACATTCAGGATAAAGAACGCTCAACAATAGAACATTTAGGTAACGCGCAGCATGGTCCTCAGTAACCCCCCGTCTGCGTGGACGACCGAAACTTCGCCGCACAGCTGCGAATCTCTTGCTTTTTCTCCGCACTCAGTCGCACAAGATTTCTCACCTGCAGCTTCATTCTCGAGTTGTGCACCAACATCTCTTCATGCCGCATGAGGAAGTCCCAGTAAAGCGTGGTGAACGGGCAGGCGTTCTCACCCACTGCTTCTTCCGGCTTGTACCGGCACCCAGTGCAGTAATTGCTCATGCGTGAGATGTATTTCCCACTCGCGACATAAGGCTTCGATGTCATCAACCCACCATCGCAGTATTGAGACATGCCCACCGTGTTCGGCAATTCCACCCACTCCACAGCGTCCCAATAGATTGCCAGGTACCACTTGTGAACCTCCACCGGTTTAACTCCGAACAGCAATGAGAACAGACCCGTGACCATCAGCCGCTGAATATGATGCGCATAGCCGCGATCGAGCGTCTGTCCAATGGCTTGCCGCAAACAGTTCATGCCGGTATCGCCCGTCCAGTAGAAGTCCGGCAGATTTTGTTGTGCGTTCAGTGCGTTCCGCGCCAGATACTTCGGCATGTATGTCCAGTAGATACCGCGCACGTACTCCCTCCATCCGAGGATCTGGCGCACGAACCCTTCCACCGATGCAATCGACGCCTCGCCGCGATCGTAAGCATCTTCCGCCGCCGTCAGAACCGTCCTTGGGTTTAGCAGCTTGACATTCAGCAGGCCAGAAATTCGTGAATGAAATAGATATGGTTCCTCGCTCCACATAGCGTCTTGAAACGTCCCGAAGTCCGGCAGCCGATGCTTGACGAAATCCTTTAGCGCTACGTGAGCGTCAGCCGCGGTGACCGGAAAATCGAAATGTTCCAACGAGCCAGGATGCTTTGGGAATCTACGATTCACAAGCTCGATCACTTTGCGCGTTACGGCGTCCGGAGCAAACGATGCGGGCGCCGACAGCAGTAAGCCGGGGCCCGATTTCCCGAAGCTCTTCCGATTGTCCGCATCGAAATTCCAGTCCCCCGCAGCCGGTGCGCCACGCTCCATCAGGATGCCCGATTTCTTGCGCATCTCTCGATAGAAAAATTCCATGCGCAATTGGTCGCGCCCTTTTGCCCAATCTGCAAATTCGCTTCGCGAGCAATAAAAATGCCGGTCAACCCGCATGTCGAGCGGCGCCCCCGCAGCTTGGGCAACGCTCTTCAGCATCACCTCTACCCGCTGTTCGCCGGGCTCCACCACTAC
>CAXUCT010000368.1:0-445 GCA_964249415.1 uncultured Bryobacteraceae bacterium
CGGTTGCTGCCCGCACCCGAATGGGGGGCGAGCTGGGGGCGGGGGGGGTGGACGAGTTCGTTTCCCGCCTTTCTCAGCTTGTTACTACGAAGGACATAGAAGATTAAACTCTTGCCGTGCTAATTGCAGCTTTGTTGTTGCTGGGCTGCTGGGTGTACTGCGTCCTCGCCGTTGTTGGGGCGGTGAGGCACGCCCGCACTCGCCGTCCGTTTACACTGCTTAAACCCGTCGCTATGAGCGTGCTGAAACCTCTAGCGGGGCTGGATGAAGGCTTGGAGGAGAACCTCCGCAGCTTCTTTCAGCAGGATTATCGAGAGTTCGAGCTCCTCTTCGCCGTTCGGCAGAAAGAGGACCCAGCGGCCGCGATTGCGGCTAAGCTGATGCTCGAGTACCCACACGTGCGCTGCCGGTTGCTCGTGACGGGCGAGCCCCCTTACGCCCACGC
>CAXUCT010000368.1:509-797 GCA_964249415.1 uncultured Bryobacteraceae bacterium
TTCTGCCGCAGCTTGGCGGCTGAGTTTGAAGACGAACGTTTGGGACTTGTGACGTGCCCTTATCGCGCGATTGCGGGCAAGGGAATCTGGTCGCGCCTGGAAGCGATCGGCATGAACACGGATTTCCACGCCGGGCTCTTCACGGCTGTGATGATGGAAGGTGCCAAGTTTGCCGTCGGTCCCACGATTGTGGCGCGCAAACGGGTGCTCAAACATCTGGGCGGTATGGAGCGCGTCCGCGATTACCTCAGCTCAGAAGATTTCATGCTTGGCCGGTTAGCCGCAGAG
>CAXUCT010000368.1:807-4525 GCA_964249415.1 uncultured Bryobacteraceae bacterium
GATTTGGCGTCCGGCTTTCGCCCTACGTTGTGGAGCATCGCATCGGAAACGACGGAATGCTCAAGAACTTCGCTCACCGGCTGCGCTGGGCCAGAACCACACGGCGTTCGCGGCCCTGGGGTTACGTCGGGCAGTTCTTTACCTATCCCTTGCCTATCGGAGCTAGCTTTTGCCTGATGTGGCCGCGCTTTTGGCCACTCCTGGCCCTTACCGGTCTGTTCCGGGCGGCTGCGGCATGGACCGTTTCGGAACGCATCCTGACCGTAGCCGTCCCATGGCTCCTGTTGCCGTTGCAAGATCTTCTTGCGTTTGGGTTCTGGATTGCGGGCTTCTTCGGAAACTCCATCCATTGGAGAGGACAGAGGTATCTTCTGAACCGCGATGGCACCGTGCAACTTGCCGATTAGCCGACGCTTAAGGCCGACCCTTATTCTCGGGTGGAATCCGGTCCGCAGCCGCTTGCTTCTCCGCCTCTTCAGACGGCTTGATGTTGTTCATCGCGTAGTAGCCCTGCAGAGTGGCATTTGAATCGGCGGCGTCTTCTAAGCTACGTGCGGCGTGCTCCGCCTCGCCCGGAACCTCCACCATGTCTTCCGGCTTTTCGTGTTCTTCTTGGCTTGGCATAGTTGTACTGTTTCAAGTGTAGCTCCGCTATACCTCAAGTGCGTTTGCGCTAGTAGCGCCCTCGAATGGAACCGTGCACTGCATTCGGGGCGGAGGCGCTCCAGATAATACCCCCGTTGGCTGGCGCGCCATTCAGCGGAATCGTGTATGCCTGATTCGATTGAACAGTTGCCGGCGGGAATAGTGTACACGGGCCCCCGCCGCAGTTGGTGCTCCCGTCAGTAATTGTCACTGTCACTGAAGACGCAGAGACATTCGCGAGTACAATCATCTCGACAAATACCGTCTTGGGAGCCGAGGCGCCACTTGGCATTTTCGGAATCGCCACTACGGTAGCGGCATTGGGCACAACCGCAGTGCCGTAGTACCAGGAGATATAAGGATTGGTCGGAAAGTATCCGCTGGGGGACTGGGCGCTGGCGGCGAGACACGCCATTAGCGCAAAAAGAATGAGTTGTTTCATTGCGATCCTTTCGTTGGCTTACTTAGGAAGCCGCAAACGCGGACACCGGCGGATGTGTCCTCGTGCGTTTCCTGTTCACGAGTTTCAAAGGCGGCGTGCGCGCTGGTGCCCTTCAGCACAGTTAAATTATTGAAAGGCCATAAGTTAGCAAAAATGCGAAGTGCGTCACCGAAGCCCGAAGGACCTGCGCGCTTTCGCCCGTCGCCAAACCGGTTGCATGGAGAGTGCTCCGAAATGAAAAAACGAACCCATTGCCAGTTCGTTTGGTAAAAACGTACTGGCCTTTCTCAAAAGCTCGATTTGACCGATTCCTGCAGCGCACCCGCACCGTCAGCCTCAGCGTAGCGCCAGTCCGGCCAATCCATCAGGGGCAAGAAACCGCGTAGATCCTGATCGAGAGGCGCCGCGAATCGGTAAGCGGGTAAGTCTCTCGAGGAAGCGCGACCCTGCGCCAAGCGGACGTACCACTCTGACAGGAGGGAGCTGTGGCGTTCCCGGCGACTGGCATCGAGGCTCCAAATCCCCATAGGACTCAGATCCAGACGTGCTTCCGTGCACAGGGATGACCAATCCGTTGCATCGATGGAAGGGAACCAGCAAAATCCCCTGAAATCCGCTACCCGCGAGAGCTTCTCCGCTTCTTGCTCCATGAATTTCAGCCAGGTCAACCGGTCGGCAGGCGTGCCACCGATATTAGTTTCAGAGAGCATGACAGGTGTCCGGTACTGCTGCATGTAATCGGCGGCGACTTCAGCGAACCCGCGCGGGTGCCCGCATGGGAAGTTGATCAGTGCGCGCTTTTCACCTGCGTCCCAGCGCCAATCGATCTCCGAATGGGCATAGTAGTCGAGCCCCAGCACATCGAATTTCGCTTGGTGATCCCCAAACCAGTCTTGTTGGTCTGTATCAAAGCCGTAACTGCGGAGATACGGCAGGAGCGGATGCGAGCCGCGTACCTTGCCCAAAATCAAATCGGAGAAAAGGAATCGCCTATGATTCGCGTGCTCGACGAATGGCTCCGACTCAAAGTCGAGCGCTTGATGGTGTTCACAGGAGTCGATGTGTACAAGTTCGATCTGCGGATTTGATTCGCGAAGCTGCGCGCTCGCCAAGCAGATCGCCCGCGCAACATTGGTGGCCATGAACACGAACTCCGCGTCTGATCGATGGTACGGATGCCAAGTACCCATGTGGGCACAAAGAATGGTTGTCGGGAGTGGCTCGTTAACAACCGTGTACCTATCCGCCCAGGGGTACCGCTCCGCGACCTTCCGGACAAAGCGGGTATACAGTTCCGGGAATTGGGCGTTAGCGAACCCGTGCTCCAGCCAATCCGGAAGCGAGACGTGATGCAGTGGATCAAGAATCGGGCACATTCCCAGCCGTCGCATCAAGTTCAGCGGTCCGTCAATCCATTCCCAATCCCATTCGCCAAAGTTGCTCTCAATGCGATGCCATGGAACCGGATATCGGAGTTCACGAATGCTGGCCGCATTCAGCATCTCCAGGTCGTCCCGCCAATACTCAAGGTGCCTGGTGGTGCTTAAGATGTCGTGGCTGGTTCCAAAGATCTTGGTGCTCTCGAAAGCGCCCAAATGCGGGTAGGATAGCAATAACGTGTGACTCTCCACCCGCGCTTGCCATTTCCTACTGTTGTGCGCGTGGAGTACTGAAGGTTTAAAACGCGAGAGTGCGGGCCCGGTGTGCAGTGGTCTAGAAATAGGACTTCGCGGTTTTAATGCAATCGTCGAAGTCTTGGTTATCCGCGGCCATCACCTCACTGGCGTCCTTGATTTCCGTAGCTTTCACTCCTTTCAGTTGCTCCTGAATGGGACGGCTAACAGTCTCCCGCGAATCGAAGTTCGAGCGGTATTCCCGCAAGTCCTCCACACAAACTCGGACTTGGGTGGCGGCGTATGCATCGGAAGTTTCGTTGCCGATTTCATGTTCCACGTCTTCCATGGCTTTGCGCGCCTCTTCAAATTTTGGATTGAAGATCGTGTCTTTGGCATTGCGGTACTCCCCCGCGCGCTCAATAGCCTCCACCGCTCGCCGGGTGGCTGCGTAGCTACCGCTGCTCAAGTGTTTACTGCCCTGCGTGTGAGTGCATCCCGACGCGAGCGATATTGCGCCGAGCAGCATCCAGGCGCCCGCTTTCTGGGGCTGCCTCCTTCTCAGCGCGTCTAATACCTGCTGCATAGGCTTATCTGCTTGGTCTGAAGCGGAATACGGACACAATCGTTATCGGCACGGGCGCAGGCGATTATGAGTCGCGGGGTATCATACTGTGCGCGGTTCCAGCACTGGATCGTCCGTGCGGAGGAAAAAGCATGCATTGCACGAATTGCGGTTCACCGGTCGAAAGTGGAGCCTCTTTCTGCCCGAATTGCGGAACAAGGTTTTCGTCTGCAGGGGGAGAGGCTCCGGCGCAAAGCGATCCAGTCTCCGTTACTAGAGCCTATCTGCAACCGGAAGAGAAGGCCAAGCGCGCTATAGGCTAGCTGATCGCCGTTGTTCCCATGCGGTTCCTCGCGCTGATTCATTTCTTGCCCATCGTTGGTTGGATGATCTACGGTGTGCTCCACGTCTGCTATTGGCTCTTCCGCGACATCAATGGAGCAAGCCTCGGGA
>CAXUCT010000369.1:0-4520 GCA_964249415.1 uncultured Bryobacteraceae bacterium
GAGCTGGAACTGATATTGGTTGTTGGCGTTTAGCTTATTGGACTCCGCGACATTGCCGCCGGGATAGGTAAGGTACTTGATCTTAGCCAGGTTGCCGAAGCCGTAGCCCGTGTTCGGGCCTTGGTCGCTTTTGCCGTTGACGATGTACATCCAGCTGCCGTCGGCACTGAAGGCGATGTCGGTGGGGTCGTAGGCGGTCGGGATCAGACCGGTGGTGGTCAAGGCATTCGCGCCGCTCAGCGGGATCACTGCGACCGAGTTCGAACCAGCATTCACCGCATAGAGCGTGTTGTTGGCGTGATTGACGGTCACGGCGGTCGGCGCAGCGCCGGTTGTGCTGGCGGGCAAACCGAGGTAGGCGGGACCGCGTGTATCGATTCTATGGGTGATCGCGTTGGTGGAGGTGCTAATAACCGCGACTTGATCCTGGTTATCTTGCGCGACAAAGAGGGTGGAGCCGTCGGCACTGAGCGTCATGCCGTTGGGGTTGCCGTCGAGCTGGATGCGGGTGACGAGGGAGCCGGCAGTCCGGTTTGAGACGTTGACCACGACGACCTCACGGTCACGGTCGGCGCCGACATAGGCGGTCATGCCGTTCAACACGACTGAGTAGGGAAACGTGCCGCCCTGCGTGCCGTTGGCGGCGCCGGAGGTGGAGTAGGGGCGCAGGTCGTATTCATAACGAACGGTTGCGCTGGCGGTATCAATGACGCTGATGGAATCGTTGTAATTGTTAGCAGCGACCAGCGTCTTGCCGTCGGCGGAGATGGCGAGGCCGGCTGCGTTCGGCTCGACTTCTAAGCCAAGGCCGGTTGAATTGGCAGCGTTGGACAGGCAGCCGTTCGGGGCGTGGTGGAGACTGATCTCCGCGCTTTGAACGAAACGGGAGGCGTTGTTAGTGTAGGCATAGACGGCGTCGTCGCAGCCGCCCGCCGCGTAGAGCGTTTTGCTGTTTGGCGCCCACACCAGACCAACATGCGAATTCACCTGTTGAATGACTTGCTTCAGGACCGGGCTGGTCTTGTGGGAGCCGGCCACGTTGTACAGGAAGATGAACTGGGTGGAAGCCGCGGTGTCGACCACGCCGGCGGCGTTATAAAGGGAGTTCATGCCGGCGGTGAGGATCGCCAAGGTGGTGCCATCGGGGCTGAGGACCGCCTTCACTGCCTCACCGGCGACGAAGTTCGGATATTTTGGGAGGCGCGGGTTCAGCGGCTGCTGGATGGCGGCCGTAAGCGGCGCCGTTGGTGTTACAAACAGTCCGGGCGGCGTGGGCAGCTTTCCGTCGTTACCGTCGATGATTGTATTGAGCTGCGCGTCCGCGGTGCGCGACGCGATCAGAATTACCGAGGCGAGAAGACTCGCGTTGAGCAATCCTTTGTAGTTGAACATTTTCATTTTCATGTGCACTCCCTTTCACCCTGCATTCTTCTTCTGCTCCAGACCGCGGTCCACGTGATATGGCCAAGTAATTTTAGGGTTCCATCAGTCGCGGTTCATGGGCGCTGTTCCATGCTTGTAGGAGCAGCCAACCTGCCGGCGAGCAGCTCACGCGGGTGCTGTCGCTGACCACGGCGCAGGTGACACCTCGGACCGTATCATGATGCGGGAGTTGTCTCAACGCCCTAATCAACAATTCACGTAATGTTTTCCGGACTGTAGCAATGCACGGCGGAAACTAACATTTCGCAGTTGTCCGTGGGCTTTGCCTGCAGTTTGGAGCCGCACGATTCTATCTGCTGTAAGTAGTACGAGCTTGGAGTAAGTGGAGTTGCGGACTTATACTTGACGATAACTTCGAGCAAGGAGTAATGGAGGGTTGCGGATATGAACGCCAGGCTTGTATTTATGTGGCTGCTTCCGGCTGCGTTGACCAGCGGAGGAGCTTTGCAGGCGGCTACAGTAATTGCGCCAATTAACGGGTACTACGATGTTGATGGTTATGACACGCCTAGTCTTCACATCGACAATCCGACTATTTACGCCTTTACTAACGTGCAGATGAAGCTGACGGGCTATCAAGGGTTGAACAGCGGACTGAGTGAAGGCGTCCATCTTGCCGATATAGCGGGCGGGACTAACGCGATTGTCAGCTGGGGTTCGATTCCGAACGTTAACGGATCACTAAGTGCTAAGAACCTGTTCGCCTATGATTACGACGATCAGTACGGCGGTACCTTTAATGCGCAGACCGGGTATGGGCTGGACGGTTCGCACAATCTGGTTTTGGCGCCCCAGTGTGCGTCGCAGGGGTGGCAGAATTGCGCTCAAGTGGGGAACTTCTATGTAACATTCACCGCGACCTGGAACGGGAAGCCGATTTACTCGCAGTTCAGCCCCGATCCGAACCTAGCGGGGGCTGGCAATGCAGCGGGCACCTTCGTCGGTTGGGAGGGATTGGACCAGAATGGGTGGTCGGAGACGACCTATGATTCGCATTCAAACGGCGGGCCGAATGGTGTTCTGGCCGATATTTTCCTGGGAGCTCCACCCTCTGTGTCAGGCGCTCCCGAACCGGCCAGCATATTGCTGATGGCAGGCGGATTGCTGTTGGGCGTATTGGTTGGCGGAATCCGCAGCGCTTCCGAAAAGCACACGCAAGGAGAGCAATTCCGGTGATACAGACGCCTAGCGTGGAGGGTTCGGGAACCGGCGCTGCAAGGGGTACGAAAGTCATCGCGTCAAGTCCCGTTCCATATACGATGGGTGTCACCACTCCAGTCGTTTGATCTACGGATCCGAATTCTGTGCCGACGGTGACGAAGAGCGTATCAGGATTGAGTCCTGTGGCGGACACGGCGTAGACATTATTGGTAGCGGAGTCGGTGAGGTAGAAGGTTCCTGAAGCGGCGTTTGCGTACAGGGCGTCACCAGCATCGCCGATTGTGGTTCCGGGAGCGGAAACTAAACGAAGCGAATCTGCTGTTTGATTGAATTGGCCGGGGTTGGTCACAAAGGTGAGCGCCCGATCCGTTCTTCCGGTGAGAATCAATCCTCCGGCGGGGGTAGCATTCAACGCTCGGGCATCCTTGTCAGGACGGCTTCCCTGAGTGAGGACGGTTGTGAGTTTAACCGGGCTGGCGGGTGTCGAGCTATCCAGCTCTACCATCACGGCAGTATTGGAATCGGAAAAGTAGGGGGTGCTCTCACTGAGAAAGACCTTACCGCCGAGGAAAGCAACATCGTCGAAGCCGCGCGTTCCCGCCAAGGAGATATCCTGGTCGAACGCATACGAGCTGATGACCTTCGTTGCAGGATCGATCACACTTAGCTGCGAATACAGGTCCTGGCCCTGCAAAATCCAAAACTGTCCAGTAGCTGAGTTGTACTTCAATCCACCGAGAGACCCGGCGAGAGTGTAAGAGTTTTGCACCACTCCGGAGGTGTTGTACTGGACGATGGTTCCAGCGCCTAAGTAGTCGCGGGTGGAGGCGTTGTTCGCATAGGCAACCCACACCGAGCCATTTCCAAAGGAGATCGAATCGGGTTGCGTGCCGTGAACGGGGCTGCCGGTTGCGAACACCGTTTCTGCGAATGAAGCAGCGAAGGCGGCGGTCTGAGCTGCGGTCCCAAGGACCGCCACGAAGAACAACGGCCGACATAGCACGAGAACTAGCGGAAGAGTCTTCAGAACTAACTCCTTGTCAAGTGATCGGGAAGTGAGAAATGTGGACGAGGAAATCATCCCCGCGACGAGCTCTCACGCAGCGGTGAGGCTCTGTCACTGGAAAGGCAGATTTGGCTATACAGCCGGAACTAGTGACATGTCGCAGTGAGTTCATTAGCATTCAAATCCGCTTGCTGACGCGCGCGGCTCAGTTTTCAGGTAGCGCACATACGAACGTTGTCGTCGCGACAGGCCACTAGCGTAGCATGATTCGCATAGGCGACCTGCTTTCCGCGGGACGGAGGACTCGGCCTGATTCGGGTATGTCACGTTCACCGCGACCTATTGCGCGGATGCTTGGATGTTTTGGGCTGCCCGGTTTCTCATTCTACGGCGGCGTCGCGGGTGTGGGTGAGGGTAGAGGTGAGAGAGTTTTGAGGCATCTTTTGGACGTAGGGTCCGACAGCCCAGGCGAGACTGCTGGGGATGTCGCGGGAGAGCGAGAGGGTGCGACATTCGGCGAGGACGCCTCCGCGGTATTCTTCCAGACTCCAATAGGCGTAGAGGCGCCAGAGATAGCCGTGACCTTGGCCAAGCGGAAAGTGGCGGCCGCGGGTGAATAAGCTTGTGTCGATTTCGGTGATGTTGCGGGCGTGGGCTTCGCATTTCCACTTGCCTGGGGAGAGCTGCTGGTAGTGGGCGTCCTGCTCGACGTCGAGGATGACGGGGACGAGGCCCTTTTGCTGCAAGCGCCAGTAGCCGGTTATGTCGTTGCCGGTGCGGCGTATCAGTTTTGAATCGGTGATTTCGGGGTAGATGTTTTTGTGATGGTCGAAGTCTTGGATGACGTGGAGGACGCGGTCGATTTTAGTATTGGGGATGTAGATGGCTCCGAGCCAATCGTGAATGAGGC
>CAXUCT010000370.1:0-4511 GCA_964249415.1 uncultured Bryobacteraceae bacterium
GTTTGTGTGCCCCTCAAAGTGCGCGAGGTGATCCGCCTTTTGGAAAAGAATGGCTGGCGGCGCGTTCGAACCAACGGAGACCACAGAGTGTTCCGAAGCCCCGACGGTCGAATCACCGTTGTATCGGGCGGGGCAGGCGATGACGTTCGCCCAGGAACCTATCGTGCCATCTTGAGGCAAACTGGAATAGAGGAACCCAAGTTATGACGCGCAAATACTCGCTAGTGATCGAAGGCGATGCTGATGGATATAGCGGCTATGTACCGGAACTTCCGACAATCCTCATAACTGGATCCTCCATAGAGGAACTATCCGCTCGCGCGACAGAGGCAATCCAGACCTATTGGGACAATCTCCTGATTGAGCGCTCCCCCACTTCGCTGCTGCGCGAGATTGAAGTCGACTTGCAGGCATAGGCCGAGAGTCGCGCTGTCCGGCTCGCGGACGCGGCACGGAATCACTGTTAGGTTCTAACCGCCAAGCTACCTACGGTGATAACTTGACCCTGCCGAGTAGAGCGAAGCGCTTCGAGACAGGCGGTATGTGTGGAAGAAGATCCTCGATCTCATTCGATCGAGCGCGAATAATCAACAGAGCAATATTGCGATCTGAAATGTTTTGCTGATACGACAGGTTCTTGTCTACGGTCAGAAGGACATCAAAGCCCGGCGCGTGCTCGGCCCGCGTTAGCAGTTCGCCGTTGCTCTTACCGGCGAACCCGGCTTGTGAGACGGTTTGGCACTCATGGCCGCCGAAGTAACGCTGTACTCTCCGGGGAACACATTCGTCTAAGAGCACTCGCATCAGAGTTGCGAGAGTACAAGTTGCTTTCCTTGCTCTAGGGCTTCGATGGCCATGTGTGCCGCAATTCTGCAACGCTTGCTCGGCCCCAGCGGGTACCGGCATCGGGCGCCTAGACCAGTTCGCGATAATTCTAAACATGAACTTTCGAGTGCTACCGCTCGCGCTGTTTGTGATCGCTTCATGCAGTTTGACTGCGAGCACGCCGGAAACCAAGATCACGGTTTCCGTCACGAATCAATTCGACAAGCCTGTTGAGAACGCTGACGTGATTTTAGATTTCCTCGGCTCTCATCAGATTACGAAGCTTGGAAAGCGCAAGCCAATTCACTGGGAGCTGCACACCAACCTGGAGGGCATCGCGCACTTCCCACCGGTTCCGCAAGGCACCATCCAGTTACAGATCATCACGAGTAAATATCAGACATTCGGAAATAAGTTCGATCTGGATACGGAAGAAAGAAAGATCGAAGTAAAGCTCAATCCGCCTCAAAAGCAGTACAGCGCCCATCCGCCGCTAAAGCCGGTCGACGCGCCGAAACAGTAGTGGCTAGCGAGTCTCTATCGCAATAGCTTCGATCTCTACTTGCACGTTGCGAGGAAGGCGCGCCACCTCCACCGTTGTACGCGCAGGCGGAGCGGCGCCGAAATACTTGGCGTAGGTCTCGTTCATACGCGCGAAGTTGTTCATGTCTTTGAGGAACACGGTAGTCTTCACCACGTGGTCGAGCGTGAGCCCGGCGCCGTCTAAAACCGCCTGCAGATTCTCGATGACTCGCGCCGTCTGGTCCTCGATTGGCCCGCCGACCAGTTGACCGGTCTTTGGATCGAGCGGGATTTGGCCGCTAAGAAATACAAAGCCGTTCAACCGGACCGCGGGCGAATACGGGCCTGCGGGAGGTGGGGCGTTCCGCGCCGAGATAATTTCCTTCATCCATTTATTTTGCACTCACATCTTCTACGGCCTTCGCAGCAGCATTCAGCGGCAATCGGATCTTGCCGGCTAATTGCTGCACGTTCGAGAGTTTCAGGCTCCGCACCACGCGGTCAAGCTGATTGGCGATCTCCAACGGCGCGCGAGGATTTACAAACGTCGCAGTTCCTACCTGGACCGCGCTGGCGCCGGCGGCTATGAACTCAGCCGCATCTTTGCCGCTACTGATGCCGCCCAACCCAATCACCGGGATCTTCACCGCTTGCGCAGCCTCATAGACCATGCGCAAGGCAAGCGGCCTGATTCCAGGTCCCGAAAGGCCCCCGAAACCCGCTCCAATGCGCGGGGTGCCGGTTTCTATGTCGAGGGCCAGCGAGACCACGGTATTGATTAGCGAAATGGCATCGGCGCCAGCTTCTTCGGCGGCGGTCGCAAACGGCTGAATGCGTGCCACGTTCGGCGAAAGCTTCACGATTAACGGCCGATGCGCGGCCTTCCGCACGCGTTCCACCAGTTCGAACACCAGCGAAGGATCACTCGAGAAGAACATCCCGCCTTCCTTCGTGTTGGGGCAGGAAACGTTCAGTTCGTAGCCCGCTATGCGCTCAGCGTCTTCCAGCGCGCGAACCACTTCGACGTAATCGTCCACCGCGTAGCCGAAGACGTTTGCGAACACCGGCACGGAAAACTGGCGCAGCTGGGGAAGCTTGTCGCGCACGAATGCAGCCACGCCGACATTCTGCAGACCGACCGAATTAATCATGCCTGCATCGGTATGCCAGAGGCGCGGCGCCGGATTGCCACGGATAGGTTCACGCGACAGGCCCTTGGTGATGATGCCTCCCAGCTCATTCAGATTGAGAATAGGCGCGAACTCAATGCCGTAGCCAAACGTTCCTGACGCTGCCAGAACCGGGTTCCGCAGTTTGATGCCGCAGAGTGTAGTTGCCAGTCGCTGACCATTCATGTGCGCGAAATATCAACTATCCGGCTGTCAACGCCGGTTCGCTTGCTTGAATCCGCTGGGCTGTTTCGCGGATGAGTTGCCAGGTTTCCCGAATGTCCTGCTCCGTGGTTTGATAGTTACCAATCGCGAAACGCAGCACGAATCTGCCATTAAGCATCGTGTGCGACAAAAATGCCTTACCGCTGGTGTTGAGTTCCCCCAGCAACCGCTGGTTGAGGGAATTATCGCCGCAAAGCCGGAAGCAGACCAGCGAAAACGGTACCGGCGCAGCCAGTTCGAAGCTCTCGTCGGCTTCCACCAGCTGCTTCATGACTTGCGCGAGACCAAGGGCTTCGCGAAGCATTGCAATGATTCCCTGATGGCCGTAGTAGCGAAATACGTACCAGAGCTTCAGCGCGCGAAAACGACGGCCGAGCTGCACGCCATAATCCATGTAGTTCACCACGCGGTCATCCTCAGGCGTCTTCAAATAGTCCGCGCTCAGTGAGGAGGCGCGACGTAAGACTTCCGGGTAGCGAGTGTAAAGCACGCTGCAATCAATCGAAACGTATAGCCACTTGTGCGGATTCAAAACAAGAGAATGCGCACGCTCGACACCTTCGAAGATGTGCTGCATTTCCGGAACAACCGCCGCCGGACCGCCATACGCGGCATCTACGTGTAGCCAGATACCGTAGCGTTCGGCGATATCGGCAATGGCTGGAATGGGCTCAATGGCGCTCGTGGATGTCGAGCCTACGGAAGCCACAATGCAGCACGGGCGCTTGCCCGCTCCCAGATCCTCTTCAATTGCGCTCCGAAGCTTGTCCGGCCGCATGCGAAATTGATCGTCGACCGCGATTCTGCGGACATTCTCTTGGCCAAAGCCCAGCGTGATGGCGGCCTTTTCAGCCGACGAATGCGTGTGCTCTGAAACATATACCGTCATGCCGGGCCGCATGCCTTTCGCGCGGCACTCCGGATCTGCCCATTCACGCGCGGCTCCGATAGCCTGCATCACTCCAACGGACGCCGTGTCGTAGATGATGCCGAACCAGCTTTCCTCCAAGCGCAGCCACTGGCGCAGCCAGTCCAACGTGACCTGCTCTAATTCGGTCGCGCCGGGCGATGATTTCCAGAGCATGGCATTCACATTCACGGCAGCGGCGAGAAATTCGGCCAGAACAGAAGCCGGGGTGGACGAGACCGAAAAGTAGGCAAAGAAGCGTGGGTGATTCCACAGCGTGAGCGCCGGCACGATCAAGGACTGAAAGTCGCCGAAGATCTTCTCAATGGGCTCGCCCAGTTCGGGCGCTGCTTTCGGAAGCGCCGCCACCAACTCGCCTGGCTGTATGGCTGCAGTGACCGGGAACTCGCGCACGTGCGCAAAAAACTCCGAAATCCAATCGGCGTGCTCATAGGCAGCTCTCCGGAATTCCTCCGCGCTCATTTGCGGCTGGCGCGTTGGTTCGGTCGAAGGGGAGTGTGGCTCCAAGCGTTGCTTCTCAACAACCATCGTAAACTTTGCGACGGCAGTGCCGGGCTCTACGCTCGCGCGGCAACGGCTGCGGCGGCAGACTCGCGCAAGGTGGAAGGCAGCCAGGAACTAAGCCAACGCCCAAACTCATCGAGGTCCGCCTGCGTGCGTTCATCAAGAGGAAAGGCAAAGTGGTTCAGCTTCCACCCGCGCGCCACGGCTGCTTGTTTGATGCCCACGGTGGCAGGAAACTGATTGATCCATTCGAGAAACTCATGCAGCCGTAGGTTCAAGCCGGTGGACCGTTCCAGATTTTTCGAGGTCACGGCGCGATCGATCGCGACAATCAGTTC
>CAXUCT010000371.1:0-745 GCA_964249415.1 uncultured Bryobacteraceae bacterium
GCCCACGGCAAGTCCGGCATACTGCGGACGGCCCAGAGCGATGGGGAAAAGACCGGCAAAGCTCTGGCGAGTGAGGCAACCAAGAAACAACGCCAACTCGAGCGCCAGCACATCGATCATGACGATGGAAAAAGTAGCCCAGGAACGCGGTTTCACTTCACGGGCAACAGCTATCTTTGGTGCAGCGGCGGCGCTCACGTTACGTGCTTGTCCTAGTTCCTCTTGTACTTCAGGATTACCGAATCGTAAACATCCATTAGCAAAATATAATTTCTTTCAGCTGTGTAGTGGTCCTCATACGAGCGCCGGGCCGATCTCCTCATGGCGCGAAGCTGCTTGGAATTAGAAAGTAGGGCATCCACTTGATCGCCTAAATGGTTCGCATCGCCCGTCGTAAAATGACAGCCATTTACTCCGTCCTCAACAATCTCGTTCATGGCGCCTGACCGGGAAGCAATGACGGGGGTGCCACAGGCGAAAGCCTCAATAATGGTCATAGGAAGATTCTCATAGTACTCGGAAGGGAACACCAAGAAAGCCGCATTCTTAAACAGTTCCGTCATTACGGGTCGCTCACAGTGCCCCAGCCACTCTACATTGGGGAGTGCAGTAAGCCGGTCTTTTAGCCATCCGGCGAGAGGACCATCGCCTGCGATTTTGAGCTTGACGGCGGCGTGCCGCTGTTCCCAAGCGGCTAAGAGACACCGCAGTCCTTTCCCTTCGGTAAGCCGTCCAGCAAAGAGCG
>CAXUCT010000371.1:755-3909 GCA_964249415.1 uncultured Bryobacteraceae bacterium
TCCGTTCCCCATGCCCGGATCTTTGGCCAGGCAGTTCGGTTTAACGACAATTTTTTCCGGTGGCAAGCCGCCTTCGATGAACTTTGCTTTTGAGAAATGGGAGAGAGCGATGTAGGCGTCTACGCCTGTCTTCCAAGTTCGAGCGATATTGTGCGTGAAGAGCAGGGAAGCGGCAACCGCGCTGGCTGAGCGGCTATCACGATAACAGCTGTGCAAAATAGCGCTGTAGGGGAAGGTAGCGGCGACACAGTCCTCACATACACCACCGTCGCGGAACAGCGTTGCGGCGGGACAAAGTAGACGATAGTTATGAAGCGTCTGAACGACGGGAACTTGCTCGGCCCTAGCCGCGTAATAGAGTGCGGGCGAGACCAGCGGAAATGTATTGTGTGCGTGAATGATCTCCGGCCTCTCGCGCCTGATCAGCTTTTTTATGCGCCGGTACGTCGCGGGATTCCAGATAGTCCGGAGACCCGCACTGACTCTGGACATGCTGTTCAGAGCATCGTTATGCACCAAGTATCTAAAAACGGAGTGTCCATGGTTGGTGAGCAGTTCATACTCGGCAGCGCAAGCCTGATCTTCCCCGCCGGGATGCTGGTAAAAATTGTGTACCTGAAGAACTTTCATCCAGCACTACTGCTGAAAGCCCGCGCAGGATGATGAGCTTCGAACGCGGGCATGTCATTCACGCGATTTTGCCTCCGGTAGCGGGCTTGGCGGTGCGTAATGCTCGCAAGGCCAACTAAGAGGAGAAAGCCGACGCTGATGGCACTGCCTGCGCCAGCTAAGAAGTTCTCGCCTGCCAGCGCCATCACGAACGGCGGCAGGTAAGCGAACAGCGCTTTAGAATTTCCATCGATGTCATTTCGCACGCCTTCCCAAGCAAAGACAATCACCGAACCGACGAACATGCACCAAAAGAAGGAACCTATAATTCCCCATTCGTATAGAACGCGCAGCCACTCGTTGTGCAGCATTCGGTTTGGATCACCATACCCGGAGTAGCCCTTGTAAAGCGATCCGGTAATGATAGCTGCATTGCTGGTACCGTGCCCCAGAATCAGTTCGGGCAGAGAGGATTCTTGGATTCTTTCGATAGCGGTAGCGCCGATATTTCGCCTGAAATTCAGAGTTCCGAGACCCCAGGAGCCTGTCTCACCTTGGTAGGAAGCGGAAAGCGCAGCCACGATGCGATTTGATGACGCATCCCTGCTCAACTGTTCCACTATGCTTTTGCTCTCCCATGATGCAAGCGCAACGCCGATTATGACCACGCCGAGAACGCAAGCTTTCAGCCATGGGCGCAGATCGGAGATGAGCAATGCGATCAAAGTTGATAGCAGGATGCCCATGAACCAAATTCTGCTGCCATTGAAAACCAGAGCGGTTGCTAGGGTTAGGCAAACCAGAATGCGCGTCTGCGTCCTTAGCATTTGAGAACAAAGGCCCAGGCAAAAGAGAGCGCCTAAGAACGAAGCGAACCCTTGTGCGGGCATGAAGGAAGTAAATCTGCCCACCTCGTCCGACCAAGCCGGTTGGAAGATGAAGCAAAGCATCCCCATCGTGAGAGCTCCGGCGGTAACCGGCACAAGAACCTTCTGACTTAGGTAGCCGCCCTTTGTTGCTCTTACAAGCACGAAGGAAATCACCAACGATCCGGCCATGTGCCCCACTAATTTGAACGCGGACATGGGGAAGATAGACCAGAATCCTGCGATCGCGGCATAGATAACCAATGCGCTCCATGCAAGCGGCGCAACGATCACGGTGGTATGACCCGAGTAGCCCCTAAGCCTCCACAGTAGATATAGCGGGAGCAGCGTTCCCTTGCAAGCGTTCAGTATTCCCACTGCGCTTTGCTGCCCGGGGAAATCGATGGTAGAAAGGAGCAACATCGCGATGATGCTCCATTTCAGTGGTGCAAACGCCGCCACCGCTACAAAAATGAAGTACAACGTTACAGCTAAAACCATGTCGTTAAGAACTAACCCCCGTCAGGAGGCAGCATGCAATCAACAACGTTCTCCAGTTGTCGTGCCATACCGTCTGGGGTGAGCCGAAGCGCAGCGGCTCGGGCGTGATCACGCATCTGGTTCAAGGCGGCAGTTGGAATAGTCATGCTGCGGGATATTGCTTGGAACATTTCCCCAGGGCGATCTGGACGGAACGTCCATCCATTTAAACCATCAAGTACCAACTCCTCTACCGCTTGACTATAAAGGCTTCCTATAACAGGTAAACCGGCCGCCATAGCCTCATTCACAACCAGGCCCCACGTATCGGCGAACGTTGGGAAAACAAGGATGCCCGCTTCTGCGTAGACTCCCGGTATGTCGCGGTAGTCCTTATCGCCTAAAAACGTGAGACTTAAACCCGCCGGCAAAGGAAGTTTTTCTAATCTTGCACGCAACGGGCCGTTCCCTGCGAGGAAGAACTCCACTTGGTAACCGGGATTGGCCAACATCCAATCTGATAAGGAGGCGACAAACTGGAGTAAGCCTTTACGCTCCACTAGTCTTCCTACATAAAGGAGTCGCCGCGCACAACTATCACATCGGGTCACAACAGCACTGCGAAACCGGGTGACATCGGTAGCGTAGGGGACGCGGAAGATCTTTTCGTCAGTGATCCCGAGTTCCCGCACATACCGGGCGCCGCTCTCCCCAAGCACCACGACAGCATCGACGTGTTTTGATATGTAACCGCGTATGAGCTGCCTCAACCAGCCACGTCCCTGCTCGGTGTACTGCGAGAGATCAGCGTATAGGATAAGCCGCGAACGGGCGTGCAGCTTACGATAGACGATGGACATCAAAGTACGGAAGCCCATTTCCGCTGAGATCACAATTTCTGCGCGGAAGCGGCTTAGCTGACGCAGGGTGTCTAACGGCAGGTGAACATAGATCCGTTCATGGAACCCGTGAGGGTTTTTAACGCGCGAGCGCAACGTCACCGTTTTCTGAAGTATTACGTCCAGCCCCTCCCAATCCACTTTCCAACTCCGGTCGCGTTCCATCGGCGTCGAGACCAGGATACGCGTGTTTGGATAGCTGGCGGATAGAGCCTGAAGCACGGGTTTCCAGTACGGCGGAATGAAATTGGTCAAAAATGCCAAGCGGGCCGGCTTCGGTTGTGCGATTGCCTCTGCAAC
>CAXUCT010000371.1:3919-4490 GCA_964249415.1 uncultured Bryobacteraceae bacterium
GGATTTCCGTCTTCATACACGAACAAGAGATCTGCCGGTTCGGAGGGAGCTGATCGAGTTCTTTCGGAGCCGATTGATGGTTTTTTTCAAAGCTTTGCCTGGACCCATAACAGATCTTGCAGCGAAATCACACCCAATTTGTTGCTTGCCGTAATACTTGGCAGCACCCCAGAACCACTGTCCACGCTCTACCACCTGTCGGTAAGAAAACGCTTTGCGATACGTGGAATAGAAGCCGCTTGGATTACCTCTACCGCGCGCTGTGCCGTTCCATTCAAAATCCCAGATGGACTCTTCGTCACGCAGCAACGCGAGCAGTTCGGTTCGGTTCCACCACGCCGCCTGGGTAGACACCCGGTACTGTGCCGCAGGATGAAGACAGCCGAGATCGGGATTTCCGGGCAACCTGCTGTCGGGCTTGGGGTGCGGAAACAGGCGCAGCGCGGTTCCGTGGAGTGCATCCAGCGCCTGCAAATTCCGAATGATGGCTCTGTTCTCGACAGGCTTATCTAAGAAGAAATCATCCAGCAGAAGTAATATATATGCTGCGTCAATGCGCTCGAGAGCGAGA
>CAXUCT010000372.1:0-865 GCA_964249415.1 uncultured Bryobacteraceae bacterium
CGGTGGAGGCCAAGCCTCAAGCCTACCTAAATTCTCGGTGACCCACACCGAAAAACTGCCGACGCCGCCGTCGGCTCCTACGCCACCGGTGAGCGCTCCACAGCCGCCTTCTACCCAGCCGCCTGTTCCCCAGGCGCCGGCAAGCAATGGGCTATTCTCCAAAACAATTTCTTAATGTTTGCACAAGGGAAAGGCGAACGTAACTATACCGCTAAACCTGACAAACCCCTCAAGGGCGTTCGACCAGTCGTGAAAGGTGGGAAGGTTGTAGGGTGGACGGTATCCAGCCCTGATGGAAAGAGGACGCAAAAGTCTTTGGATTGGGGTAGGGCAAATGGCCTGAACGAAACCGATCCTAAGTGGGTGGCCATGGGGGTCGCCTTGGGAGCAGCCGCGGGAGTAGCCACCAGTCTTGAATGGTGGGAGCTTCTTGGTGCCGCCGCAGCCTTATGAGAGGGGAATATGGGACAAGATGTAGGCCAGCGTACTTCGGAAGCAGAAGCGTTATTTCTTAAGGCAGAAAGAGCGGAAGAAAAGGGGCTCCTGAAGGATGCCGCTAACTTCTTATTGAGAGCAGCCAACTTGGAACACACGGGAGCACAGATAAACCTTGGGAACAGCTTCTCCAGGGGGAGAGGTGTCCCAAAATCTGATTTGAAGTCTGAATATTGGTACAAACGGGCCTATAAGAATGGCGACGCATCGGGTGCTCTAAACCTTGCTGTGGACAAGTTGAAGGAAGGCAATACTCGATCAGCCATTTTTTGGCTCAAGAGAGCGGTTCAGATGCACTCGGGGGAAGCAGCAGTTGAGCTTGCAAAAATCTATCTCAGCAGGCCTAGGGGTGAAGCCAAAGCCATAGAAT
>CAXUCT010000372.1:875-4463 GCA_964249415.1 uncultured Bryobacteraceae bacterium
TGCTCCATGTAACCCAAACAATGAAGCGCTCGGAAATCAGCGAGCAGGCAAAAGAAGATGCCGCGACCTTGCTGTCGTCTATAGCAAGCGCTGGTTAGTTCCCACATGAAAATCTGGGACAGCCTCAGTGACGACCTCCCGTAGCTACAACCTAGCCGGATCGCTCACATCTGAAACCTGTCCGTCAGGCCGTACCATCATGACCTGCTACGACGGCGCGGATCGCACGAATGCAGTGGTCTTAGGAAACTGCGACACCCCAACGAAGAACTATGTGAGCGGCGTGGCCTACTTGCCGCACGGCGCGCCGAACTACTACGCGCTTGGAAATAATCTCTGGCCCGTCTTTACCTACAACAACCGGCTGCAGATAAGCCAGAATTGGGACGCGGTGAATAACAACGGCAATCAATTCCTCTATGTCACCACAATGAACCGGGGCGGCAGCAATAACAACGGCAACCTCTTGGGCGTGACGGAACAGGTCGGCGGCCCTGCTCCCCAGAGTTCTTTAACCGAAGAATTCAGGGCAGTACACGCAAACACCATTTAGAGGGGCGATCTGGGACGCAACGACGGCTCCCCTAGCTAAGTCTAGCCGGATCGCTCACATCTGAAACCTACCCGTCGCCGTACATCGTAACTGGTTATGATGGCGCGGACCGTACAAACGCAGTGGTCCTGGGCAACTGCGGCAGCCTCGCTAAAAAACGCGTCAGATTTTTGGCTTACGTTCGATCAAGCGGTGGCGATAAGTTCACTTAGCCATGAAGGACGGTCTTAACGTGCAGCAGGCTCACGCCAATCGGGAGGTATGAAGTCCCCGACTAGGCTGGTCGCAGGTTCGGGCTCCGGATCGATGGGGGTATTTGCGTACTTGGTCGCGTTCACGTGATCTCCAAGGCGAGCGTATGCCACGAGAAGTAATCTGCGGGCAGGCACCCTCACTGGATCCAATTGGAGCACCCTTTGAAGTTCTGCCACCGCATCGGTTAAATGACCCAGGGCAAGAGAGGTTTTTCCCACGCCAAAATGGGCGTCGGCATTATTGGGATTGATCTGCACAGCACGCCTGAACGCCTCCAGGGACGCGGCACGATTTGCGGCGCGATCAAGCGCCAGGCCCTGGAAGTAAACGATCAGGAACTGAGGCCCGACGCGTTGCTCGGCATCAGCGAGCATCGTTGCTGCTTCCGCAGCCCTACCGGTGTGCAGCAAAACCTGCGCCAAACCGATATAACTCATGGGCAAGGGATCGCCTGCGTTTACTAAGTCGCGAAATGACTTTTCCGCTTCCGCATACTCACCGGAAGAAAAGTACGCAGCTCCTAAGCGCAAGTGCAGCGCATAGGACTTCGGATTCGACTTCAAACCTTCCTGGGCGGCGCTGATAGCATCGGCGAAACGATTTGACTCCATCAACTCGCGCGTGAAATTGAGCCAATGCTCCTCCTGGCCGGGAGCTGAACTGGCTGCCTTCTGAAACACAGTGCGGGCTTGTTCGTCGCGTCGCAGCTTTGCTTCGGCAATTCCGATAATCGTGCAGATAGACGCGAAGTCGGCCGAAGTCATCTGCGACTGTTCGGACAAGGTTCGCGCCAAGCTGGCCGCATTCTCATACTGGCCCGCGTATAGGTAGGCCATCGCGAGATCGAGTTGCGCCCAAATCGAGGAGTTGCTCTCGCTTACTAACTGCTTGAACAGCGCGATCGCTCGTTCATTCTGACTATCCTCGAGTTCTAACCGCGCCAGATAATAGCGAGAAAATGCATCATCTGCGGTCAACTCGAGAGCACGCCCCAAGTGCTTGCGGGCCCGGCTGATTTGGTGAGTCGTGCATTCGAGAAAACCGAGATTCCGGTATGCATCCTCCAGGCCGTTGTCGAGTTGAATCGCCCGAAGATACTCACTGGCGGCTTCATCAGCCCGGCCCGCCGACATAAGGGCGATCCCCCGGAAGTTGTGAACACGACCATCGGCAGGGTGGATTTCTTCCGCGGCAGCAAAAGCTTCGATTGCCCGCTCAAGCTGTTTTTCTTGTAAGGCGACAAGGCCCTGCTGGAATGGATCTTGTGAACCGCGATCAGCCGGCTGGTTAGTCTGCGAATGAGATGACGAAGAGCTGACTAGGAGAAGCAGCAAAAGGGCAGCGAGAGGGCATGAAAGTCCCGTCACGCCTACTGGGCCGATCTCCCGATATCGGCAAGGCGCTGGCCGCGTTCCTCCAGCTTCTTATGTGTTGCGCGGTTCATGGCCGCGTAAATGGCAAACTCGCGGTCTGCCTTTTCCTTTTGGCCGAGTGCCTGATAAACTCTGGCAAGTTTGTAATGCACTGAACCATCATGGTCACCGGCGACACCTATTTTGTACTCCATTTCTGCCCTGGCGTAGTCCTTGAGTTGTGTGTAAGCCGTGCCCAGGTCGCGGTGAATGTCCGGGTTAGCCGAATCTATCTCCAGAGCGCGCCTCAGATAAGGGAACGCCTTTTCCGGCTCATGTTCGAGCAAGAACGTTTCGCCGAGATCGTGCAGCGCCCCGGCGTGGCGCGGATTGATTTTCAGCTCCGCTTCCAGTTCAACACGGGCCTCCGGCACCTTAAGGTCCTTCCACAGAATATGGCCAAGGCTGTAATGCAAATTTGAGGCATTGGGGTTTAGAGCTGCCGCGGCGCGATATTCCTCAATTGCCTTACCGTCATCATCCCCGGTAGCCGCGAGGTCTCCCTGCAGCTCGTGTACGCGATATGAGTTTGGGTCCACTTGGTAAAGATTGAGGTAGGCAGCGGTAGCAAGCTTCTCATAACAACGAGTACGCCAGTACGAGGCCTCAGACGACAGTTTCTGTGACGCCGGGAGTGAGTCCAAAATCTGGAGCGACGATTCATACTCACCAACTGCAACCAACGCGCTTGCCACGCGAATTCGAACATCTGAGGGAAATTGCCGCGTGACTACCTGGTTTACGCAGTCCGTCAACTGCGAATAGCGTTCTTCTTGAAGTAACCTGATAACGCCAGTGGTGGAGCATGAGCCAGGCTTTGGCCGGCTGAATTGCAGCGGCGGTGTTGACACAGTCTCACTCTTCTGCGACGAGATGAACCACATCGCGAACTCAGCCGCAGGACTGCCGTTGTCCTTCAGCTCCTCTATAATCTGATCTAAGCGCGAGCGCAGTGCGTCCGGAAGTTGCTCGAGTGCAACGTCGCTTAATCCGGACTCCCGCATGCCCAGGATTCGCTCAGTCTGCAGCTGATCGATATCCAGAGCTTGGGTCCATTCTTCGAGCGCGTCGCTGGTATCGCCCCGCAAGAGCTTCGCTTCACCTAGCCGCACGTGGGCATGCAGGCTAGCTGGATCCGCTTTGAGTTCATGCTCGAATTCCGCCATCGCTTCCTTCAGGTTGCCCGCACGCAGATAAACTTCTCCAAGCGCTACGTGCAGTCCTGGAAAATTGGGTGCCCTCGCTAATGCGTTCTGGAAGTGAATGACGGCGGAAGTCCATTCATCGCTGGAAGCAAAGCTTTGGGCAACGAGCTGCTCCGCCCGCACGGAGTTGGGGGCTGACTTCTTCAGAGCGGCGACCTGTTCC
>CAXUCT010000373.1:0-495 GCA_964249415.1 uncultured Bryobacteraceae bacterium
GTCGAAATCGCGCGCAGTCTCGCCATCAATGGTGACAATTTCCAGGTGGCGGAAATCTCTTCTACGAGTGAGTTCCGTTGCGTGGATTTCATGAGGAATGCGCCGGGCCTGCTCGATCACCTCCGCCGGAAATTCGTGCGGCAGGTGGTGCTTGCGGATTGTGATTTCGACATCCACGCCGAAGTCGTCCGGGTAGCCGAGCACTTCGATCACACGGCCGACACCCTGGCCGCCGTCCTCAGGAAATTCGAGCATCTCCACATTGACAATCATTCCGTCCAGTTCTTCGGCTGAAGAGATCTGCCGTTCCGGAACGTCGCCGACGCGGTTTACAGCGGCGTGTTGCGCGGGAATTTCAAGTCCTTCGGGAATTTCGATCCATTGCTGAATGCGCTCGTCAGATGGGACAACAAAGTTGCCTCGCTTGCGAATGCGGAACTCGCCGACGACGGTGACGTGCGCGCGCCGGAGGATGCGGAGAATCTCGCCCTCTGC
>CAXUCT010000373.1:505-4423 GCA_964249415.1 uncultured Bryobacteraceae bacterium
GCCCTTCCCTCGTGGGCGATGCGGGTAATGTGCACCAGCGCGCGATCACCGTTCATCCCTTTCGCGGCTTCTGGGGGTGGAAGAAAAATGTCGCCTTGGATCTGCTCGATGCGCCCTTCGGGAATCAGGAATCCGAATCCATCGCGGTGAATGGACAAACGACCCGCGGCATACTCTCCGTTTGCCCCCACCGCGACGAAATGGCCCGACCGCAATTCGACGAGCTGACCTTTGTCTGCGAGACGGTCAAGCGCGTCTTCGAGCGCGTTGCGTCCGGTGCCATCGGCCCGCAGTTCCTTCACTAACTGCTTGAAAGTGGCCCGGCCATGCGGCAGCTTGCGAATGTGTTCCAGCAGGCCGGGGTCGCTCAGGTGCTTTGAAGCCTCGCGCGAATGCTTGGGCACTACGGCAATTATAAGAAGCGTTAAAGAATCGGGAGAAGCGTTTTCTCCCGCAGGCCCATTTCACTGAGGCCGCCGATAGCCAGATCGAGCATTTGATTCGGTTCGCGCTGGCTCGCCATCTCCACTTGGAGAAAGTTCGTTGTGAGCGCCATGCTGGCTTGTTCTAAAGTCACCGCCGGAAGCTTTTTCCCGAGCATGCGCCTCCGGAAGTGGCGATTCTTACGATCACTGAGTTCGCGCAGGACGCGGGTTCGTTCGCGGCGCACATCTATCTGAACAGGCTCGCCGTACTCGGCCGCCAAGGTGCCGGGCCGTTCCGAATACGTGAACACATGCAGGTAGGTGAAGGGCTGTTCGTCTATAAACCGAACTGTTTCTCCGAACTCGGCTTCCGTCTCGCCGGGAAAACCAGTCATCACATCGGCGCCGATTGCGGCATCAGGCATCAGGTCATGGGCAAGGCTTAACCGCGAGGCATAATGCCGCGTCCGGTATTTACGGAACATGCGCTTTAGTACCGCGTCCGAGCCGGATTGCAGCGGCAGATGAACGTGCTTCGCGATGCGCGGTTCACTGGCGACCAGTTCGAGTAGCGCGTCGCTCCAGTCCATTGGCTCTACGGAGCTGATACGCAGGCGCCGGACATCGGTTTCGCGCAGCACAGCCTGGAGCAGGTCCGTAAAACGTAGGCGCTCCGGCAGATCGCGGCCCCAGCGGCCCAGGTTAATGCCGCTCAGCACGACTTCCGAATACTTCTCCGCTAGATGTTGGACTTGCCCTATAACGCTGGCGAGAGGGGCGCTGCGGCTGCGCCCGCGAACGGAAGGAATGATGCAGAAGGAACACCGATTGCTGCATCCGTCCTGAACTTTCAGATTGGGACGGGTGCGATCTTCCCGAATACCTCTGATGGGAGTGGCGCGAAAATCCAGCTGCGTGGCGAAATCGCTAACAAATAGTTGTCCGTGATACTCCTCGCGGGGGTTGGTAACAATATCGGCGATCTGTGTTTTATGAGAGTTGCCGACCACCCAGTTCACGCCTTCGATGTGCGCGAGTTCGCCGGGCGCCCGCTGCGCGTAACAGCCGGTCACCAGGATTTTCGCAGCCGGGTAGTCGCGATGGATTCCGCGGACTATGCGCTTGGCGTCAACGTCGGCAGAGTGCGTCACGGTGCAGGTATTCAGCACAACCAGATCGGCGACTGCTGGGGCGTGGATCGCGGACCAGCCGCGCTCTTCGAACGACGCCTCAATGGCGGCGCCGTCAGCCTGCGAGGCACGGCAGCCGAAACTTTGAACGAACACGCGTGGCACTTTCCCCCACTTTGCCATACTGTTACTTGCCTGCGCGATCAGGCAACCGCTGGGCGCGTTCTTGGGAGACGCGCCGGGAGGAAAGTCCGGTCTTCATAGGGCAGCATGCCGGCTAACGGCCGGGGGTTTGCGCTCAAAGCGCACGCTACGGACCAGTGCCACAGAAAATATACCGCTCGTTGGGAAACTAGCGAGTAAGGGTGAAAAGGTGCGGTAAGAGCGCACCGCGGTCTGAGCAATTGGACTGGCAGGGAAAACCCCATGTGAAGCAAGACCAAATAGGGGAGGAGGAGTGGCCCGCTCCGCTACAACTTCCGGGTAGGTCGCTTGAGCTTTTCCAGTAATGGGAGGCCTAGACGAATGGTTGCCACCTGCTTCGGCGGGCACAAAAACCGGCTTATCGATCGCGCAGGTACAGCAACACCAAAAAGCAGCAAATGAGAGCAGGACGGCAGATCGCGATTTACTTTTCGATGCGACGACTACCGCGTGGATAGTGCCCCGCAGCCTGCACGATGATTCGTTCGACGATTCGTTCGGCATGATTAAATTGCAGCAGACGCACCGTCACTTCACCCTCCAGAGTCAGCGGTTCGATGATCCCGCCGTGAAGACGAAAGTGATCCAGCCACCGATGCAGACGAGGATGAAACAGCCTGACAGCTTCTCCCGTTTTGTCGATAGCCGCGACATCGGAGCCTTTATTTCGATTGCAAAAAGACATCAATAGGTCAAGTTTTCTACCGTCGAACTACCTCCATGCTTGCGACTTACAATGTGATCGATTTGATGAGCGAAAGCAGACCGGCTATCGGGGTAAAGGCAGTACTCACAGCGATTTTGCGCGCGGAGGATGATTTCTCGCCGTACGGCTTCCGCCAAATTCACGACGCACGCGTCAGGATCTGTTCGGCACGGGCCTTTGCTACTCGAAGGATATGTTCCAGCTGAAAGAAGTAATCGAGTTCGGACTGCTCATCCGGCGAGATTTGATTATCTTTCTCTTTCGTAATTAACTCTTCCACACGCTGCTGAGCTGTGGGAGAAGGATGGAACGCGATGATCTTTTCAGGGGTCGTACCCGCGGCGATGAAATCAATAAATTCGAAATATGCCGGGTTCGCGCTAGTCATGTGTTCTTTTTACGATAACCCGTTTCGCACGATGGTTCCGGAAGAGGTACTAAGCCGTTGCGCAATTAATTGTGAGTCAGCGCCCGCCGCACCTTGATAAACTTGTAACTTCCATGGCAATCAGTCAAGAGCTGCTGGAAATTCTGGTTTGTCCCGTCTGTAAAGCCGAGCTCATCCTCAAAGAAGATGAAAGCGGGTTGAAGTGCGTGGAATGCAAGCGAGTGTATCCGGTCCGGGACGACATTCCCATCATGCTGGTTGATCAAGCCACTGTAGAGCCGTAGAACTTCCATGACGATCCTAGAGCAATTGCCGGAGGGATGCCGCGCCACTGTCATCCGCCTGCGCTCGCTAGGTGACTGCGTTCTCACCACTCCTGCGTTGGCTTTGCTCAAGAAGACGCGTCCGGACATCGCCATCGGCGTCGCCGTCGAGGACCGGTTCAAAGCATTGTTTGAGGGCAATCCGCATGTGAGCCAGCTCATCGCGCCCACTTGGCAAGCCGTACGCGCTTCGAAATCTTCGCTCTGCGTGAATCTGCACGGCGGCACACGCAGTCAATGGATGACAGCTTTGTCGGGGGCCAAATGGCGTGCCGGCTTCGCGCATCACAGCATGACGTTCGCCTATAACTTTAAGATTAAGCGGGCGCAGCGAATACTGGGCGTGAATCGAACGGTTCACACGGCCGAACATCTTGCCTCCGCCTTCTTCGCGCTCGGCGTGCCTCTGCAGCCAATCCCCCGAGCTGAACTTTATGCGTCAAGTTCGCCTGTCGAGGGCAGATACGCCGTGCTGCACCCGTTTGCTTCCACCGCCGACAAGCAATGGCCCACGGAACGATTCTGCGAAGTAGCGCGATACCTGAAGCTTTGGAATATCACGCCGGTCTTTCTGGCCGCGCCCAGCGATGATGCGGCGTCATTCAAAGCACATCGCGTCGTTCAAGGCACCTTGAGCGATGCCAAAGCCGTGTTATCAAAAGCGACGGTGTTCATCGGCAACGATAGCGGTCCCGCGCACATGGCGGCCGCCTTCGGCGTTCCGAGCGTAGTCTTCTTCAGC
>CAXUCT010000374.1:0-379 GCA_964249415.1 uncultured Bryobacteraceae bacterium
GCGAATAGTCGTCCAATTGCTCGTCGAGCGAGACGCCGCGGTGCGCGTGGTAGCCCTGCGCCGTAGCGAATGAGGGTTGGAAGGAGAGGCTGGCGTGGACGAACTCTTCGGCGAGGAAGCGGACCTGGTCTTCGCTTGGATCGGCCGGGGCAGCGTCGGATGCAATGGGCTGCTGACAAGCCGCACAAGCGAATACGAGCGAGATGGGGAAGCATTTACAGAAGTGCATTTTTCACTTTCTCCAGGTCGGCAGGTTCGCCGAATTTGGCGCCTCCAAGAGAAGGATCAATATTGCGGCAGAGGCCGGTGAGCACGGCGCCTGGGCCGACCTCGACGAAGCGCTTGATTCCTTTTTGTGAGATGAGGCGGATGGTGTCGG
>CAXUCT010000374.1:389-2976 GCA_964249415.1 uncultured Bryobacteraceae bacterium
GGACTGCTGTTCACGCCGGCGTTCTACACCCTCGTCCAGCGGAAGGGCTTCGGGATTTCCTCAAAAAGGCCTTGGCGAGCTTCCTCGGCCCAGAGAATTTCGCGGGCTTGCCAATTGTTGATGAGCGGGACGAAGAGGTCTTTGAAGCGCGTCGCCTGGAGATCGCCGTTTAACTTTCGCTGCGCGGGAATCATGAGGGGGCAATGGAAGGGAGCGCTGACGGGTAGGAGGATAACGCGCTTGGCTCCGGCGGTTTTGGCGAGTTCCATAGCACGCTCGACGGCTGCGGCGTGGCCGGCGATGACGACTTGATCGGGCGAGTTGAAATTGGCGGCGGTAACGATTTCGTTTTGGGTGGCTCCTTGGAGGATGGCATCCAGAGCGCCCTCAGGCAGCTTCAAGATGGCCGCCATGGCGCCGACGCCGTGCGGGACGGCCTCTTGCATGTACATCCCACGTTTTCGAACGAGACGCACGGCATCGGGAAAGGCGAGCGAGCCGGCGGCGACGAGCGCGGAGTATTCACCGAGGCTGTGACCGGCGACCAAGTTCGGCTTAATGCCTTGCGCGGCGAGGACGCGATGAGCGGCGACCGAGACGGTCAATAGAGCAGGCTGCTGGTTCTCTGTTTTCTTGAGTTCTTCTTCGGGCCCTTCGAAGCAGAGCTCGGAAAGAGCGAAGCCCAAGCTGCGGTCAGCTTCTTCAAAGACACGGCGGGCTTCGGGATAGTGGCCGGCCAGTAGTTTGCCCATTCCGACGTACTGCGAGCCCTGACCGGGAAACAAGAAGGCAGTGTCTGCCATTAATTAGAGTTAACTCCTCGCCTGCATCTTAGTGGACCATTTCCCGAAGCGCGCCACTGGGGAAAATCGTTAGACAAAAGGGAGCTTCGAACGAGCTTACTTGTTCTATAGTGAAGACAGAAATGAAAAAGAAGAGCGTCGCCGAGCCCGTTGTTTCGCCTGAGATTTTAGCGATGGCGAAGAAGTCGATTGAACCCGAGGGGCCGATTGCGACCAAGCGGTGCGGTGTCTGCGGGGGGTCGTGCACGCCTCTGACGGGACCACAGCTGGCGGATGATCTGTGCTGGGTTTGCCGTCGCTTGAAGATCAGCGCATGGCGCGACTCGGAGCAGCAGATGTCGGCGCAAGAATAGACGCACTTCACGCTTGTTTTTCTTTCGCCTATCCGCTTGTGAGATTTAGTCGACCTTTGCGTGACGCCGGGACGGGCGGTTTGCGGAACGAAGCCATTGTCGGCGGGAGTTTAGCCTTCGGTTTGCGAAACGAACCCAATTTCCTGCAGCCCATCGTTAGCTGGTTGCGCTCTATTTGGCTCGCTTGCGAAACGAAGCCATTTCTATGCAGCGCAGGTTCAGCGCGGGCGGAACTCGATCGAGCATGGCGTTGTTGCGGATTTGCACTTCGCGGGGGAACTCGTTTTCGAGCGCGGGATTCCAGCGGGTTAAATTTCGGGGAACTCCGGATTGGCGAGGGCGGGCTGGTTTTCCGCCAGGATGTTTTCTTCAGCTCCAATTTCTTGGCTTTGCGATCGGCTTCACGGCGTTCTCTGCGGGCTTGACGAGGTGTCATGACTGATAACTCCCAAAGGACTTGGTTCCAAATAGAAGGGTGAGAGACGGTCAAAGGACTGTTCTTGTTTCGGCAGGAGCGTAGCACGGCGGGGCAAGTGAGTGGTCTCACTGCGGGGCTGGACTGCGGAGTAAGTGATTGAGAGCGTTCGGGCGGAATTTATTTTCTCGGACTGTGACGCATTTGCAAATCGTGGGCTATGCCAACGTCTTGCCTCGCAGGCGGATGTTTGTGGCGGGGGAAGGCTCAATGGCGGATGCGAGCCTGCATCTCGGGAGTAGACTATCGATCTATTATGATCGATCTCTATTATGATCGATCTATGGAGAGCAGCTTCTTTGATGACGAATTCAAAGCTGCGATTAGGCTGGCTGGCGATCGAGCAAGGATAGAAACTCTTCAGGCGGGCGTTCCAGTGTTTTATCGGGATGCCGGCTGGAACCTGGACATCATGGAGCATCCGAGCGGTCGCAAGTTTGAGATACGCTTCCTCGATGGCGCAGCGCGCCACCAAAACTACGAGGTCTTAAGAGAACTGGACGAAACAGCGGCTTGAGGGGTGTCAGTTCTCACGATTTTTGCGGGCCCAAACGGCTCGGGGAAGAGCAGCATTATCCGGCGAGTCAGTTTCGCTGGCCGCGACAACTTACTTGAAGCAGACGCGTCAGGAACCTGGACAACAAGGGCGATCAGGAACGCTCTACTCCGAGACTTCTTCGCATGCCTGGTGTATATCTGTGTAGACAGCCCTGAAAAAAGCATCCAGCGCGTGCATAAGCGCGTGGCACAGGGCGGGCACGATGTTCCTGATGACGATGTCCGCCGCCGCTATTGGCCAGAAGCTTTTCGAAACTTAAGCAGAGCCTAAGGTCGTAAATGAAACGATCATTTACGGCAACTCTGGTCCCGAGCCAAGGCTCATACTCGAGATTCGATCCGGAAAAGTTGTGAGCAAGCCGAGCGAATTGGTTTGCTGGGCTTCCGAATTGCTCGAA
>CAXUCT010000374.1:2986-4394 GCA_964249415.1 uncultured Bryobacteraceae bacterium
TCGAAGGCGTGCGCCTCTAAGGTCGGGATCTGAAAAAACCAATCATCGTGCCGTAATCGTCACTCGATTCGGTTGCCAACCCAACCAGCTCTGCATTGCCATAGCGAATCATGAATGGACCAACCTGCATCTGAATTTCGTTCTGTAAGTCGATGACGGATCGGAAATCTGCTCCGAGATGCTGGAACACTTGCATTGACGCGAGCAGGAGGTCGAGATGGACGAGGCAAATCCAGCCCAGTTCCTCGGGCAACTTGGGGATGAGATTTTCCTTCGTGAAGTCACTGAGGTTCATCTCACTGGTTCCCTTCGTTGGGGAATAGGCAACGTTTCAAAGGAAGTTCATACGGTTCGCGTGGGCCTTCTGCGAAGCGCGGCCATAATGCTCGCCCATTTTGCGAACCATTGATGGGGCGCTGTCCGGGAATAGCTGAGAACTGCGCGTCAGGTTCTTGAATGCTTTTCGGGCTTGCTTGTCGTTCTCCCGATCCGCCATATATGCCTCGAATGTTGTCTCATCGGCAGCAAGCCGGTACGCTATGCCAAGCGCTTCCGCTGCCCCTCGCGGTACATAACCGCCGCCTGCCCGCGGAACAGATTATTCGCGCCGGTCACAAGATGCTTTACGCACATGCCGAAGATCAGCGCTGCTGCATGTTTCTCCTGGTCCGTCTTCAGGAGCGGAGCCAGCACCTCATGCTGCCCTGAATACAGGCCTAGTACGGCGTCGGGATAGTAGGCCGCTTCCCCAAGCCCCTGACGAACCAGCCGGTAATTCTTCTCGTCCGTGTCGTTGATAGCGGATATTTCGAAGTCCAACGGAGATCGTAGCGTAGTTTCTGCTGGCAGAGCAACTTACGCGTTCAAAGTTAGAGTCCGGCAACGATGCGAGACGATTGATGAAGGCTCATGAGGCGGCTGAATTTGAAGCGGATACCTCACACTTTGGTCCGCAACCTTGATGAGCGGCGTGAGCCTTCTACCGCTCTATTGAGAATGGCGGATGCGAATTAAGCGCCTCGTCAAGGGCTGGTATTTCCATGAAATAGCGACCGTGCTCGTACTCTGGCAACAGGCGCATTCGCAGGCCCGGCCCTATAGTCAAGCTATGGCCCTGCTGGTGAATGGTGAATGTATCGATGACGCTGCCATCCGGGGGGAAAGTGAGGGGATTCGGCAACGCCTCCAACAAGAGTTGCCGGATGAGAGCGGGCCAGAGCTCGACATGAAGGTGCGGGAGTGGGCGCTGGACAACCTGATCGAGCGCGCTCTGCTGCGGCAAGCCGCATGGGGGTTCACAGAAGCTCAATCTGCGGCGGCGGAGGGCCGTAGCTTCGAGGCCGCGGTGCCGGACGAAAGCCTCACAAGAGATATGCAGGCAGACGATGGGCGAGTGGCCGTTTTTATC
>CAXUCT010000375.1:0-406 GCA_964249415.1 uncultured Bryobacteraceae bacterium
GATGGCTCAGATTTAGCGTGTTGCCGGTACCCGTATCGTTGATGTAATAACGCTTCTGCTCCGGAAGCAAACGGTAATAGCTGGCGTTGTCCAGGCCCTTGAACGAGAGCGTGGGGCCCTTTTCATTTCCTTCCGCCGTGTGGTTATATACGACGTCAAGAATCACCTCCAGCCCGGCGTCATGAATTTCGGCTACCATCTCTTTGAATTCCCGCAGGCTGTCTTCCGGTTTGGCGGCGTAGCGCGGGTCCGGTGAAAAGAAGCCTATGCTGTTATACCCCCAATAATTCTTCAGCCCTGTTTCCAAAAGGTGGCAGTCGTTGATGAACTTTTGGATGGGCAGCAGTTCGATGGATGTCACCCCAAGCGACTTGATGTAATCGAGCACTTCCTTGGTGCCCAATCC
>CAXUCT010000375.1:416-4390 GCA_964249415.1 uncultured Bryobacteraceae bacterium
GGCGTAGGTGCCGCGTAGATGCTCGGGAACGGCAGGGTGCAGCTTCGTGAAGCCTTTCACATGCAACTCGTAAAAGATGGTGTCGTCCCAGCGCACGGGTTTGCGCTTCGGGGCTTCGCCTTGCCAAGTAAAGTTTGGGTCGACCACGGTGCACTTCGGCATAAATTCTGCGCTGTCACGTTCGTCAAAGGTTGTATCGTCACCGGATTCCATCTGATAGCCGAAGACCGCCGGATGCCATTCCAATTGGCCGAAATGGGCGCAGGCATATGGATCTAACAGCAACTTGTTTGGATTAAAACGATGCCCCTCGTCTGGCTCATAGGGACCGTGCGCGCGATAAGCGTAGATAGTGCCTGGCGTCACATCCGGCAAATAGCCGTGCCAAATTTGATTCGTGTACTCCGGCAGAGCGATACGTTCTACTTCCTTTTTGCCGGAAGGGTCAAAGAGGCATACCTCCACTCTTTTGGCATGGGCGGAAAACACCGCAAAATTCGTTCCCTTGCCGTCATAGTAAGCACCGCGAGGATGAGGCAGACCTTCTCTGATCCGCTTTTTCAGGATTTCAGGCATGTATGTTCTTTTGTATGGAGAGCCACTGCGGCGAGACGATTACGCTCAGCAGCGTAACGGTGCTACTGCAGCTTGACTTCTCCTGAACCATTATGTAAGGTCATCCCGAGCGGTAAGTACCGGGAGAGTAAAATCGGAGAAAAGGCGATGGAGTTCGCCATAACCGCCCGTCCCGGGCTGATGACTCCTACCGAAAAGGTTGGAGTCCATGCAAACCGTACTTTTGATTTCACTCGGCGCCATACTCGGTGCGAATCTGCGCTTTTTTGTCGGCCAGTTCGCCGCTTGGCTTTTCCCGTCCCATCTCCCTTACGGCACAATGCTGATCAATATCAGCGGGAGTTTTATTTTGGCGTTCTTCCTGATCTGGACCACCGAACGCGTGTTAGCAGATCCGCGTTGGCGCCTGCTAGTGGCGGTCGGCTTTTGCGGTGGGTACACGACCTATTCGGGGTACGCTTATGAGACTTTCGCTCTGTTCCAACAGGGCCAATGGGGTTTCGCTACATTAAACGTTTTCGCCACCAACGCTCTGTGCTTCGCCGCCACTTTCGCAGGAGCCGCCTTGGCCCGGGCAGTATAGGAGTCACACATTGAATACTGCAGTCCGGATCACGATTTACTTGAACGAATCGGATCATGGGAAACATGGGTCGCTTTGCAACCGCATTCTGCAACTCCTGCGGGAACAGAATATCGCTGGCGCTTGTGCGTTTCATGGGGTTGCAGGTTTCGGTGGGCGCGGCCAGGTGCATACAGCGGGTCTGGTCGAGGGCGGCGGCAACCTGCCTGTGATGCTCACCTTCGTGGATGCGGAAGAACACATCGAGCGAGTGCTGCCACGATTGTGCGAGATGGCACCCCATCGCCTAATCGTGCGTGAAAACGTGACCGTCGTCCAAGCGGCAGAGACGACCTAAGCGGAACGGCAGCCAGCAGCGGCTGCGGTAGGAACGAGCGCATCGAAAATCTGCCGCAGGAATGCGCTCACCTGCTTTTCGGTAATCGCGCTCGGATCATATGCATGCTCCAAAACCAAGGCGTGAAGAGTCGCTTCTAGAGCTCTCCGAACCGGCTCCTGCGCCGCCATTCTGTCGGTCGCCTCCGAAGGCCAAAGCTGCTGGATCTTCCTCTCTGTCAGCGAGGCCCGTATTTTGCGATGGGTCTTCAATAGCTTTGGGCGAAGCTGTCCGTGGCGGAGCGCAAATAGCTTGAATTCGAGCATCAACATCGACCACTGCCGGTTCTGGAGCAGCCCGACGTAATACGACCGGAGAGTCGCGAGCCGTTCTTCTGGCGTGGAGCAGGACTCGAGCAGCTCGTGTATTTTACCGATGTGCGCAGTGGCTTGCTGCTCCAGCAACGCAAAGAAGACATCTTCCTTGCTGTCGAAGTTGGCGTAAAAAGCGCCGCGGGTGTGGCCGGCCTCGCCGGCAATGTCCTCAATGCGCGCGGCTTCGAAGCCATTCCGCGCGAAGACGAGCCGCGCCGACTTCAGCAACTTCCGGCGGGTCGCCTCAGTCTTTTGCTGATGCTTATTCGAGAAGGCGGCGGAAGGCAAGGTTATTCTCCTCTCGGATTATATACACAGACGCACTAAATGTGATACATATATGTATGCATTTATGTTCATGCGCCCCGTACTTCTGATCTGCATCCTTACCGGGGCAGCTTGGGCGCAGCTTTCGCCCGCCGGTGGGCCGTCCGGGCCCAGCCGAGTCACTTCCCTGCCGGCGTCCGGGCGAACGGACCAGGCCGGTTCTGCCGAAGCCCAGCAATCTGCCAGCCCTGCGGGGGGTGTCAGCACAATCAACAGTTCGGTTCAGGTTAACGGCGATTTTCAGGGGAGCGTGCCAAGCACCGATGTTCCCGCTGGACCCATTCGCTTGACGCTCGCTGACGCGGTAAAGCGCGGCCTCGCTGCCAATCTGGGGTCTATTTCCGCCGGCAACGCCGCTGCTGCCGCGCGCGCCACCCGAGCTCAGGCACTCAGCAATCTGCTACCAAACATCGCGGCCAACATAAGCGAAACCATTACGCAGGTCGATCTCGCCGCTTACGGGCTTCAGATTAAAACACCGGCCAACCTGAACTTCGCTATCCCGTCCATAGTGGGTCCATATGCGTATTCTCAAGCCCAGGCCACGCTAAGCCAGTCGGTGTTCGATTTAGTCCAGCGACGCAATTGGCAGGTCAGCAAAGAGAACGAGAAAGGATCGGTGCTGACCGTGAAAGACGCTCGCGAGACCGTTGTTCTAGCGGTGGCGGGCACGTATCTACAGACGGTGACAGACGCTTCGCGCGTGGTTTCACAGCAGTCGCAAGTAGAAGATGCGCAAGCGGTCTACAGTCAGGCTGTCATTCGCAAAGAGGCCGGCACGAACGCGAAAATAGATGTCACGCGCAGCCTGGTTGAATTGCAAACGCAGCAGCAGCGATTGAGTTCGCTCCAGTCCGATCTGCGCAAACAGAAGATTGCGCTGGCGCGGCTAATTGGATTGCCGCTCGATCGTGAGCTAGATTTGAGCAATGCACTCGACGCCGCCGCCACAACCTTGCCTGAGGCGTCAGCCGCCATCCAGCGGGCGTTTGATCGCCGGGCCGACCTGCAGGCGGGGGCGTCGCAGGTCCACGCCGCCGAATTGGCTCTCTCGGCCGCCCATGCCGAGCGTCTTCCCTCCGTCTCTCTAAACGGTGACTATGGCGTGATCGGTCCTAACCCCGCATCCACTCACGGGGTGTTCGCTATCACAGGCGCAGTGAACGTGCCCATATGGGAAGGCGGCCGCACTCGCGCAGATATCCAGCAAGCCGAGATCACGCTGCGGCAGCGCCGCGCCGAGCTTGCCGACGAGCGCAGCCAGGTGGAGCAGCAGGTGCGCAACGCTCTAATCGAACTCGAAACTGCGATGGGCCAAGTGCAGTTGGCCACCAGCAACCGGGCCTACGCTGCCGAGACACTCACGGAAGCTCGCGACCGTTTCAACGCCGGCGTCGCGACCACGCTCGAAGTAGTTCAAGCTCAGGAGCAAGTCGCGGGGGCCGAAAGCGACTACATCTCGAGCCTTTTCTCTTTCAATCTTGCCAAGCTGAGCCTCGCCAGAGCCACCGGCGAAGCCGAAGCCGATTTTCCAGACCTGCTTAAGGGGAACCGCCCATGAATGCACAAGACGAAGTAGCCCAAGAAAGGGCTCCACTGCCCAGCGCCATAACGCCTGCGGCAGCATCTCCTGCCTTAGAAACCCCGGCATTAAAGCGAGGCCGCCGGAGAGCATTCACCATCTTCTTCCTCATCCTGCTGCTGGTGGGCATCGGCGGCCTTCTGTATTGGCTGCACACGCGCGGTTTTGAATCCACCGACGATGCGGAAGTGGACGCGCATCTAAACCCTGTAAGCG
>CAXUCT010000376.1:0-4368 GCA_964249415.1 uncultured Bryobacteraceae bacterium
TCCTGTTAGCTGTGCTCTACCGCCGCGATCATTGGCCGGAGAAGGCGATTCCGCTGCTGCGCGAGCTGGCCCAGGCTTTTCCACGAAATTATCTGTTCCGGCTGGAGCAAGTGCAGATGTTCAGCGATGCGGGTGATAAGAACGCGGCGCTGAAGGTCCTAGCCGAGATGGAACAAACACGCCGTTCCGGCGCCGAAGGTTACCGCAGTCTTCCACCCGAAAAACTTCGATATGTGGAAGCGAATCTCTTGTTCTGGTACGGGGATCTAGGCCCTGCACTGCTAGATCTAAAGCAGGTGACACAAAAAGCCGATGAGCTTGATTTGAGCACCGCAGTTCTAGCTTGGCTTAGGCTGGGGCAGGTGTACGACTTACAAGGGGACCACCGCGAGGCAACGGACGCTTACCGGCAGACGCTGAAGACGGCCCCAAACTCGGAAGTCGCTGCGGAGGCGAAGAGTTACATTTCGACTCCCTACCGCCGCAAACGTTCCACCGGATAAATCTGGGGATGTGGTGGTTGCAGCAAATGTGCCGGAACGGAGATACACTAACTGAGCAATGGCATTACTAACGCGCGCTGAGCCCGTAACGGGTAAGTACGTCCTTTACCAACAGGTTTGTGAGCAGCTAGCTGCTCTCTTAGGTGAAGAACAGGACTTTATCGCAAATGCGGCAAACACATCGGCACTGTTGTTTCACCTGATCCCCGACATCAACTGGGCGGGGTTCTATACAGCAGAGGGCAAGGAACTGGTGCTGGGACCTTTTCAGGGTAGGCCGGCGTGCGCCCGAATTCCATTTGGAAAGGGCGTTTGTGGAAAGGCCGCAGCCGAGCGGAAAACGATGGTAATTCCCGATGTGAGCCGTTTTCCCGGTCACATTGCTTGTGACCCTGCTTCGCAGTCGGAGATCGTAATCCCGCTGATGAATTGGGGCAAGCTACTGGGAGTTCTGGATATCGACAGTGCCAGTTTAAATCGTTTCGACGAAGACGACAAGGACGGCTTCGAATCCGTTGTGGCAGTCTTTCTGGCGTCGCAGGCGACCAACGAACCGCCCAATTTCAACGAAGACGGTGAAGACGACTAACCAACATCCTTCTAAACTGGTACTTCGTTACGGATTTAGAAGAAATCGCGCGGCGGGCTCGCCAGTTAGCCGCTTTGGGGCAGCTTCAGGCTGCGCGTGAGCAGTGGGCCGCGGCACTGAACCTTTTGCCCGAGAATTCCCCGCAACGGCGCGCCGTTCTGGGCGAGATTGCCAAACTCGATCAAAGGCTTTCCCCCAAGCCGAAAACCGACTGGAAAAAGCGCCTGGGTCCGCTTGGCGTGGCGGGTGCCGCGGTTCTCAAATACAAGACGCTAGCGCTAGTCCTCCTCACCAAAGCTAAATTTCTCATCAGTATCTCGCTGTTCTTGGGCATGTACTGGGCGCTCTACGGATGGTGGTTCGCCGTGGGCTTTACGGGCTCCATTTTTCTGCATGAGTTGGGACATTACGTAATGGTGCGGCGCTTCGGTTTCGCTGCGGAGCTGCCGATGTTTCTGCCCGGATTCGGCGCCTACGTCAAGTGGAACGGCGCTGGCGTGGACACCAGCGTTCGCGCGCAAATCTCGCTGGCGGGACCGTTGTTCGGCTTCTTATCGGGGCTAATCTCTTACGCTATCTTCCTCTCCACAGGTCATACCATCTGGCTCGCCGTCGCTCAGGTAGCCGGTTGGATCAATCTGTTGAACCTGATTCCCGTGTTCATCTTCGACGGTGCATCTGCGATGAATGCGCTGGGCGTCCAAGGGCGAATGGCCGTGTTGCTTGTCAGCGTGGTGATGTTCTTCATGCTTCATGAGTACATGTTTCTGTTCGTGGCGATCGGGACAGCGTACCGGATCTGGAAGCGTGACTTTCCAGCCGAAGCGCGGCAGGGGATTGCGTATTACTTCATTGGCTTAGTGGTAGCGAACGGCTTTCTGAGCTGGTTCGCGCTGAACCAGGCCAATGTTCTTTTTCCTCACTAGGCCTCTTTCCAAAACAGCTCGGCATCGGAGCGGCGCACGTAGTTGGCATCCAAAGCCGCGGGATCGAGCCAAGGCATTCGCTCGGCTCCGGGGCGGCTGTAGGAATGGCATTTCTGCGAAGCGGGTACCATCCAGAATGCCCCTGCCGAGTGGCGAGATAAATTGGTAAGCCGGCGCCTCGAGCGACGCCAGCCAGGCGGTCATCTTCAAAACGGCTTCGGGCACGATGGGTTGGAGGTTCGAGTCGTACACAGCGGCGTACACGTCTCCCCGTCTGGCGTCGATGGCAACGGCGCGCAACGGCAAATTACCGAACGAACCCAGCGCCTGAAGGTTCGACACCCCGACGGCCGGTTTGCTAGTCGCCTGGGCCAAGCCCTTTACCGCAGCCAAGCCGATGCGAACGCCCGTAAATGAGCCGGGGCCGCTCGCGGAGGCAAAGCAATCTATATTTTCCAAACGAATTGTTGCCTCGCTCAACAAGACCTTGATCGCCGGAAAGATTAGGTGGGCAAAGCCCTCCGGCGAGTGGATGGCCAGCTCCGAGAGAGTCTGACCGTCGGCGCGCACAGCTAAACTGCCGAACTCCGACGTCGTGTCAAGGGCCAGTATGTTCACGGGCTGAGGCGGTAAACCTTATCGAGTTCATAGGCCTTACCGTTCGCGTTAATGGCCATGATGAGAAGGTGAAGAGTGGCGCCCCGTTCGGTCAGCAGGCTTTGGGGGACAGCGAAATTACCAAACGAACCCACCCCCAGGAGGCGGGCGCCTTCCGGGCTGCCGACGACCTCGCCCCACAACACAATCTGCATCTGGCGCGTGGAGCGGTTAGTCTTTGTGAGCCTGATTTGGAACGGAGTCGGCAGGGCGGTATTGATCTCCTCAACGGGGGGTTCCACAAGCTCGTAGGGTATCTTCGCCGAATCGGTCTCGGCCTCTTGAATCGGCGGGTCCTGGGAATCGAAACGGTACGATTTGAGCATGGACTCCTTGTGTCCTTCGCGTGGCACCTGAAGAATCCAGCCGTGGGCGTTATCGGGAGTCTGGCGGCTAAAAACCTCACCTTTGTAATCCTTTAGCGGGATCTCTTCGCCGCTGATGGGATTGATCCACAACGGATTGTACTTGTGTTTAGGGAGGCTGATCTCTATAATCCCCGGCTTCTGGGCGTAGGCCAAGTATTCCACTTCTGGAAGACCGACGGCGCGGGCGCCGGAAATGTCAAAGTAAGGCTCCAGCTCCCAGTGACGGGTCTCATGGATCACCTTGAACCAGGTGCGGACAGCGGTCACATTGGCTTCGTTCCGCAGAGCTTCGTAGGAGATGCTCGGGTACTCGCCATTGGTGGTGGCGTTCCAGAGTTCGTCGCGGAAAGCCTCTGGCGCAGTCGCAGTGACAACGTGAATCTGGGGTGCTGGGGTGAACTGGTGTTCGACGGCCGCGACCTCGGGGTGCGGGGAAGCCTCGATCAAATAGTTCATCCAGCCATCGCCCAGCAGCGGCGAGGAGGAGACGCGCGCATCAGTGGACCGGGGGTGCGCAAACGAATCGTACTTTTGCAAAGACGAACCCAAATCCTTTAGGAGCGCGCGCGAGCCGGGGGTGTCCTCGAAATTTTCCACGCCTTGCCAGGTGACGTTCAAGCTACCGTAGCGAGCGATTACATAACGCATGAGGCGGTCGCGCTGTTCCCCGGAATCGAGCGCTCCAGAGCGGAGGAAAGACTCGTCCGCCAGCAGGAGATCGAGAGCAAAACCACGCGCAGCGGCAGCCAGAATGCGCTCGTCCAGCGCTGCAAAGTAAGCCGGGTTGGGTTCAGCGGCGGCGGACAGGGGCTTCGGGGAAGCATTTGCGGTGAGCAAGGTTCCGCGAATATGAGTGAAGCCGTCATGCCTGCGCGCCTCAATCCAAGCTTCGAGCGCAGGCTGATCGAGCGAAAGCAAAGGAACCGCAGCCGCGAGCCACAGATGAGGTTGCTTGTTCGTCGTCCACCAGTGGCGCACGTTCGCAACACTGACAAAACCTGGGAGGCCGGAGTCAGCAACACTGAACGAACTCTCCTGGTTGTCATAACGGTGAATGGAGCTTGTGACGTGATAGCTCCAAGCACCGGGCTCAGTCGGGCTGAAGCGAATACCTAGGGCGTTTGAACTAACGGGAAAGGCACGTATCAGATAAGTCGTATGCCGAGGCGAACGAAACTCCACGTTCAAGACTTCGTTGCGGTAGACAGAGGCGCCCGCCGGCAGATCGCTGGTATGCCAGTTGAAGCTGAGCTCGCAAGGGGAGAACGAACGCGCTGCTGTGGCGCAAGAGGCCTGGCTGTGCCATCTCTCACCTACAAAGCCTC
>CAXUCT010000377.1:0-2316 GCA_964249415.1 uncultured Bryobacteraceae bacterium
CTAGCGCACCAACCAGCCGGCCCCATTCCCCCCGGCATCAAAAGCGACATACAGGCTTACAACTCCAACCCTGCCGCACCCCTCATTACGAAGCTGAATCCTCAGCACTGGGCCATCGTCCAGCGCGATCTCGCTATCCTCGCCACCATACCCACCAGCAACGAACCTCCCATCTACCCCTCCTACGGCCCCGACGATGAAAGCAGCAGCCCGGCAGGGAACTGAGGCCGCCCGTGCACGGCCAGTGCCGAGGTCTACCCGTCAAAGTCTCTGCTTTTGATATCCTCTGAAGTTAAGGAACCACCTGGAGTTTTTCCCATGTCTGGACATAGTAAATGGGCCACCATCAAGCACAAAAAGGCGGCCCTCGATTCCAAGCGCGGCAAAGTGTTTACCCGCTTAATCAAGGAAATCATGATCGCCGCTCGCACCGGTGGTGACCCTGACACAAACGCTCGCCTTCGCACCGCCGTATCGGCCGCTAAGGCCGTCAGCATGCCCGCTGAAAACATCAAGCGAGCCATTATGCGAGGCACCGGTGAGCTCGAAGGCGGACAGATCGACGAGATTCTCTATGAGGGCTACGGTCCGGGCGGAGCCGCTGTGCTCGTGAATGTCGCCACGGACAATCGCAATCGTACCGTTAGCGAGGTCCGGCATCTGTTCTCGAAAAATGGCGGCAACATGGGCGAGCAGGGCAGTGTCTCCTGGATGTTTGAACGCAAGAGCCAAATCATTGTCGACGCCGAAAAAATAGGCGAGGATCAACTAATGGCGATCGTTCTCGATGCGGGTGCCGACGACATCCGCGATGAAGAGGGCGCTTGGGAAGTCTTGTCTGCTCCAGAAGCGCACGAAGCTGTTCTCCATGCTCTTGAGAAGGCGAATGTTCCGGTTGAGTCTTCCGAGATCGCCATGGTTCCTAAGAACACCGTCAAACTGGAGGGCAAGAACGCCCAAGCAATGCTCCGGCTCTACGACTTGCTCGAAGAGCACGATGACGTTCAGAACGTTTACGGTAATTATGAAATAGATGAGGCAGAAGTCGAAGCCCTCGCCTGAGCAATTGCGCTTCGTTACATTCGAGCGTCCGCTCGCCAGCTGAAAATTCCTGAATGCGAATTGCCGGAATAGATTGCGGGACCGAACGTACCGGCTTCGGTGTGATCGATTCCGATGGACGCACTCATCGCTTGGTTACTGCCGGCGTCATTCGCACTAAACTTGCCGATTCTCTGGACCGGAGGCTCAAGTTCATTGCCGCAGCTCTACGCGTTGTTCTCAATGATTTCACCCCGGAAGTCGTCGCAGTGGAAGAGGTTTTCTACGCCGTCAATGCCAAGTCTGCTCTCAAGCTGGCGCATGTGCGCGGAGTCGCTCTCCTGCTCGCGGCCGAAGCCGGTTTGCCCGTCAGCGAATACTCCCCGCTCGAAGTGAAGATCAGCGTGGTCGGCTATGGGCGCGCAGAAAAACAGCAAGTCCAGATGATGGTTCATTCGCTGCTCGGCGTCGATCGGCAATTTGACTCATTCGATGCTACTGACGCCCTTGCTGTAGCAATCTGCCACGGCGCCCGCTTCAACTTCCCGCTTACCGCCGGAGCGCGCACATGAAAGTTCTCGCAATCGCGCTCGCGTTTGCCCTAGCCTCCGTCGCCGGTACCCCGAAGTTAACTTTTACCAAAAGCTTTCCCGGCAGCGTTCCCGCCTATATCTGCCTGGACGTGGACCGCTCCGGAGCCGTCTCATACAAAGAGGCCGTTCACGACGACCAGCCCGTCAAAGCACAGTTGCTCGAGTCCGACGCCACCGCCCTTTTTTCCATGGCTGAGGGTTTGCACTACTTCAACTCACCGCTTGAATCAGGTCTCAAGGTAGCCAATACGGGAAAGAAAACGTTCCGCTATGAAGACGAAAACGGCGCCGCTACCGAAGCCACCTTCAACTACTCCACAAATCAAACAGCTCAACAGCTTCTCGATCGCTTCGAACAGATCGCCCAATCCGAGCGCGCCTATAGCGAATTAGACCGCGCCATGCGTTACGACAAACTCGGCGTCAACGACGCTCTCGCCGAAATCGAGTCTCTGTGGGTGCGCAAGCAACTTGCTGCGCCGCGCCAGTTCATCCCGCTTCTCACTCGCATCAGCACTCATGAATCGTTCATGCATCTGGTCCGTGATCGCGCCGCCCGCCTCAAAGATGAATTTGAGAGCGGGCCATCTTCCGTTCCAGCCGAACAGAAACAGAAATGATTCGCCACCTCCCGTGCAGCCATTCAAACGCATAATCTGGATTGTCCTGGACAGCGTGGGCA
>CAXUCT010000377.1:2326-4367 GCA_964249415.1 uncultured Bryobacteraceae bacterium
GCATCTTGATTCAAAAGCCCTTTCCCGTAAATCCTCGCGGCTTTCCGCCCGACGTCATTCACTGCTTTGAGCAGAGAATCGGCCGCCGGACTCTAGGAAACAAAGCCGCCTCTGGAACCGAAATCATCAAAGAACTTGGTGACGACCACATGCGCACCGGCTCGCCGGTCGTTTACACATCCGCCGACAGCGTCTTTCAAATCGCGGCTCATGAACGCGTAGTGCCGCTCGACGAGTTGTACCGCATGTGCGAAATAGCTCGCAACATCCTGCGCGGTCCGCATGAAGTGGGACGAGTCATAGCGCGTCCCTTCGAAGGCGCGCCCGGCCATTTTATCCGCACCTCTAATCGCAAAGACTACGCGGTCCCGCCGCCCGCCGGTATGCTCCTCGATCAGCTCCAGGACAAGCACGTCCCGGTCTACAGCGTCGGCAAAATCTCTGACGTCTTTCTTCACCGTGGCATTAGTCAACACGTCAAAACTAAAAACAATCACGACGGGATGGAGAAAACTGTGAGCGCGATGCGCGAGCAGTCCACTGGCCTCATCTTTGTGAACTTGGTCGATTTCGATCAAGAGTTCGGCCATCGAAACGACATCGTGGGGTATGGACGCGCTCTCGAAGCCGTTGACCGCTGGTTTCCCTCGCTCGACTTTCAGGATGGCGACATGTTGTTACTCACTGCGGACCACGGCTGCGACCCTACCACTCCGTCCACCGATCACTCGCGCGAATACACGCCCTTGCTGGTCTATGGCCCTCGCGTGCAAAGCGGCGTCAATCTTGGCACTCGCGCCACGCTCGCAGATATCGGGCAAACCGTTGCCCAAAATTTCGGTACCGGTATTTCCACCGGAACCAGTTTTCTCTATGACATTCAGAAAGGATAGTTACTCATTTCTCAGCCTATGAGACGGCCCATCCTGGCGGCTAATTGGAAGATGTACAAGACCGCCCAGCAGACCACCACGTTCTTCGAACGCTTTCTTCCGCTTGTCGCCGGCTCCTCCGATTGCGACATCGTCATCTTTCCCGTCAGCATCGCTATTCCTGCCGCAGTCGACGCAACGGCCGGAACTGCCGTAAGCATCGGCGGGCAGAACCTTTATTGGGGCAAAGAAGGAGCTTTCACAGGCGAGATCTCGGGTGAGATGTTCCACGCCGCCGGGGCAACCTGGACCCTCGTCGGTCATAGTGAGCGCCGTCAGTTCTTCTGTGAAACAGATGCCGACGTGCTTAAGAAGACACACGCCGCGCTTGATGCCGGCCTGACGCCGATCGTGTGCATGGGTGAGCGGCTGGAGGATCACCAGTCCGGGAAAGCCAACGACGTCCTGATCCGGCAGTTTGCGGCCGGAGTTGCCGGTCTCACCGAAGAGGAATTTTCCCGCATCAACATCGCTTACGAACCGATCTGGGCTATCGGTACCGGTCAAACGGCCACCCCGCAGATTGCCTCTGATGCTCATCAGTTGATCCGCGCGGAAGCCGCCAAACGGTTCGGTCGCGAAGCTGCCCTACAACTACGCATTATTTACGGAGGCAGCGTTAAGCCGGACAATATCGCGGGCCTGATGGCAGAGCTGCAAATTGACGGCGTCCTGGTCGGCGGCGCAAGTTTAGATCCCGAATCGTTTGCGAAAATCGTCCAGGCTGGAGCGAGCCCCGGCGACCGCTCTCAACGGACCGCCAACGCCGCTCAATAAGCTCCAGCTTCACTCGGAAGACGGTTCCTTGTCCTCCGCCGCTTTGCCCGGCAAGTCGAAAGGATTTTCATGTACTCTTTCCCGAATACCTGCATGCAACGTCTTTGCTAACGATATGCTCGCTGCCCCAAACCGGTCTCGAATGTGATCCACGGAGCGAAATGCCTCCCGCAAGCGCGCCGTATTTGGCTCTTCCAGCAAACTCATCTGACCTTCCCAATGCTGCAGCCCGCTTGCATGCACGCCCAGCAACCGAATCGGAGTCTTGCGATCCCAAGCTTGCCGGAATAGCCCAATCACCGCCCCCGCCACTTCCCGGTCCAACTGTGTCG
>CAXUCT010000378.1:0-1354 GCA_964249415.1 uncultured Bryobacteraceae bacterium
CTACGCGACCCTAATGGGAATTAAGAAAGCGAAAACGAAGGAAGTGAGGACCATTCCCGCTGCCCAGCCGCAAACCAGCGCCGCGCCAGGTTTTGAAGTTGAGCAGGTTTATTTACCTCAACGCGGCAAGCAGACGCAAATGCTAACGGGTGACGCTCGCGAGGCAGCGCATCAACTGGTAGAAAAGCTGCGATTCGAGGCCAGAGTTCTATGAGTGTTCTGGTTATTTTGGAGCAGCGAGGGGGTAAGTGGAACCGCATGTCGTTTGAGGCTCTCGCCGCGGCGCAAAGGACTGCGCAATCTACGGGAGTGCCGGTAGCAGCAGTGGTGATCGGTTCGGGCGTCGATTCGCTTGCGCAGGAGGCTGCACGGTATGGGATCGAGAAAGTGTTCGCGCTCGACACCCCGGAGCTAGGCGACTACACGGCTGACGGCTATACGGCGGCGCTGGAGCAGTTGATTAAGTCTGCAAAACCTTCGCTCGTAGTTTTTCCCCATACGTACCAGGTACGCGACTATGCGCCGAAGTTGGCGACGCGCTTCGGTAAGGCGCTTATCAGCGACGTTGTGGACGTGAAGGCAGACGGCGCCGCGACGACGTTCGTGCGCCAACTTTTTCAAGGCAAGTTGAGCGCCGACGTACGGGCGGGCGGAGATCTTCAATTTATTTCGGTACAGGCGGGCGCATTCCGAGCCGCCGAACCTTCGGGTGCCGGAGCGCCTGTAGAACCTTTCGGGGTGCAACTGGATGCCTCGCAGATTCGAAGCAAGCCCGAGGCGCCTTTCCGCGAAGCGCAACGGTCGGTTGACCTTTCGGCCGCCGATGACATTGTTTCCGTCGGTCGCGGCATCAAAGAGAAAGACAATTTACCGATCGTGGAAGCACTAGCGACTGCCTTGGGCGCCGAAATAGCGGCGTCGCGTCCGATCTGCGACAATGGCTGGCTGCCGATGGAGCGCCAAGTGGGGAGCTCCGGCCAGACGGTCTCGCCGAAGATTTACTTTGCGGTGGGTATTTCAGGAGCGATCCAGCATCTAGTCGGGATGAAAGGCGCGAAGACCATCGTGGCTATCAACAAAGATGAGAACGCACCTATCTTCGAGACCGCCAATTACGGAATTGTGGGTGATCTTTTTGAGATTGTGCCCGCGCTGGTGGAAGAGATCAAGAAGGCAAAAGCATAGAACGGGATGAATAGAAGCTGGAGCGGCGTAAGTCGCGTAGTGAGGTTGCTGTTGCCAACCGTAGTGGCCGCATTGCTGCTTGCGAGCTGCGACAAGCCTGTTTCGAACGATGTTGCCGCGACCGTAAACGGGCGGCCTATCACGTACACGGAATTGGACCACACCATTG
>CAXUCT010000378.1:1364-4367 GCA_964249415.1 uncultured Bryobacteraceae bacterium
CCATTGCGGCGCAATTTCCGAATGCCCCGCTGAAGTCAAATCCGGAACAGAAGACCGGCGTGCGCCTGGAAGCATTGCGCACCCTGATTGACAATGAACTGCTGTTGCAGCGGGCCGAGAAGGAGGGTCTGCTGGCGTCCGACGCCGATGTCGAAGCGAGATTCAACGAGTTGAAGGTGACCTACACGCAGGAGCAGTTTCAGAAGTTGCTAGACCAGCGAAAAATGTCGGTCGCGGAGTTGAAAGCGCAGATTCGCCGCGAGCTGAGTGTTCAGAAACTTCGCAATAAAGAGATTCGCTCGCACATATCTATTTCCGACGCGGACGTAGCCGCTTTCTATAACGCGAATAAGGGCAGCTACAACTTGCCGGAGACGCGCGTTCATCTTGCCCAGATTCTGGTGACGGCAAATCCCGATCCGAACACCAGCAATCTTAGGAACGATAAAGCGCAAAATGATCAGCAAGCCCGCAATAAGATTCGGATGATCGATTTGCGGGTGCGCCAAGGCGAAGATTTTGCTACGCTCGCGCAGAGTTTTTCGGAAGACTCTTCCGCCCAGAACGGAGGTGACTTAGGGTTCGTTCCCGAATCGGCGTTAGATAAAGCCAATCCGGAGCTTCGCAAGATGATCCTTGACATGACGCCTGGTCAAGTTTCTCCCGTAATTCACACCGGCGAGGGATATCGGATTATCAAGCTGATGACAAAGGAACCAGCGGGGCAACGCGAACTGAGCGACCCGCGAGTGCAAGAGGAGATACGGCAAGGACTTTTCCAACAAAAGGAGCAAGTGCTTACGGCCGCTTTCTATGAGGTGGCGCGCAGCCAAGCGAAGGTTGTGAATTACTACGCCCAGTCCGTGCTTGAAAGCCGCGATAAGAAGTAGCTACTGACCGCGTTTGCCTCCCTTCCGTACCTGCTCCATGTACTCACGCACGTATTGCTGGTAGGCTAGCGGAATTTCGTTCCGGTTGATCTCGCCTCCGGCATCCGAATGGCGACCCTGGCGTTGCGAGTAAGCAGTCTGTAATTGTTGCTGCTTGTTCGCAGGCGTTTCCACTGTCATTTCGCCGGTAAGATTCGCGGAACGTTTGCCTATGATCTCCTCCAGTTTCCCCACGGCTCGTAACTGACCGGCTTCTTTAATATCTTTGTCGCCGTCCTGCCGCCCGATTCCGGAATGCGCATCCGACCCGCTTTGAGGGGACTGATCGGAGTTTTGGCCCGGCGAAGCTTGCGCCTTTTCCGTGGTTTGGCCTTGCGCCTGCTCCGCTGAATTGCCCTCCGGGCTCCCTTGCTGGTTGGCGGCGTTCCCCTGCTGGCCGGTCTGACTCTTAGTGGCGGAATTCCGGGAAGGCGAGCTTCCGTCTGTGTTCGTGTGATCTCCGTTCTGGCGTTCCTTGTTTTTGGCAGATGCCGGCGAGTTCTCACCTTGCCGCATCTTTGCTATCAAGCTGGAGAACGCATCTTTCATCTTGTCCATTAACCCTGGAGGCGCATCAAGGTGAGTGCTGCTCAAAGGGTCCGAAGGGCTGGAATTTTGCTGTGAGCCATCCTGGCTAATTGGTCCTGCCGCTTTGGATCCGGACTTCGGTGCGCTACCTGAGTTCTCCCCTTCACGCGTCTCGGAGCGCCCCTCCTGGCTGGTTTGGCCTGCTTGCGCTCCGGTGCTTGCGGCCAAAGAACTACCGGCAGTTGCGTCCGCGCCGTTTTCGTTGGCATCCTGCACAGTAGCGGCGGTATTGGGGCGCGTGTTTTCACCCTGCGGGGAGTCGAACACACTTCCTTTCCCCTGAGTCCGCGTGGAAGGACTTGCGGGATCAGCCTTGGCGGAATGCGAATTCTGCCAGCGTTCGAACACAGATTCGAAGTGGATGGGAATGAGAGACTGCCGGAGACTCAGGCTGTTTGTAACTAAGTAGCGCACGGCAAACAGACCAAAAGCCACCGCGACTAACGCACCTGTGATAGCCCAGGCGCGCCGCCCAGTGAATGGGAAGGCTTCGGCCACGCGAACGGATGGGGCCAACTCTTCTGCACGCGCGATCTGGAGTTGGGCGACGCGGTCTTCGTCGCGACCGGCCCCCGAACAAAGAAACCAAGCGGTGGAAAGCGAATCACTCAGGTGCATCCGCCGGTCTAGCAGCTGGGCGATACGGTATGAGTTCAGCCTGCGGTGAGAGACACGGACAGCGGCGAGGCCCAAACCAATTCCGCCCAGCAAAATCAGCCAGCGCCAATGCAAAATTTGCGTTCCGGCGAGGAGCAGCAAAATGACACCGCCGAATACGAGCGCGAACGCTAAGGCAGATTCCTCGGCCGCATGCGTGAGAATCCAGCGCCGGTGGGCCGAACGGATGACGGCTTCGACGGAGGGTGCGCGAGAGATGGGGGAGGAAGACAACGCTCTTTCGCCTGCCCGATTATCCCACGCAATCTACCCTTTTTCCGGCGCTGCCGATGGCGCCGAAGCGCCTGTTTTCAGTACCTGCTCCGTTACCATGAAATCTGGATGCTGCGTTTTGAAACGGCCGGGGAATCGCACGGAGAGTGCCTTGTCGCCACTCTGACGGGTCTGCCCGCCGGCGTTCCAATCTGCCTCCATTACCTGGACCGGCAGCTTTGGCGCAGGCAGCAGGGGTTTGGGCGCGGTGGCCGCATGAAGATTGAGACAGATCGCGTGCGCGTGGTTTCGGGCGTCCGGCATTCGCAGACGATTGGGTCGCCAATCGCGATCCTGATTGAGAACAAAGATTGGAAGAACTGGACGGACATTCTTCCGGTTGAATCGAAGGACGCCGAGCCCGGCAAAGACAAGCCCGTGCATCGCCCCCGGCCTGGTCATGCTGATCTGCCGGGAGCGGTCAAATACAACTTCAGCGACGCACGCTACATTCTGGAGCGCGCCAGTGCCCGCGAAACCGCAGCTCGAGTGGCCATAGGAGCGCTGGCCAAGACATTCCTCAAGCAGTTCGGTATCGAGGTTCTCAGCCATGTGG
>CAXUCT010000379.1:0-4333 GCA_964249415.1 uncultured Bryobacteraceae bacterium
GTTTTAGCATTGGCGACATGAAACTTACCGTCATGAAGTTCAATCTTGCCGAAAGTTCCGTATGGTCCAAGAACTTTACCCTGACCGGCAAGGTAATGCAAGACGTCGTCGAAATCAACCCGCGACAAATGTTGGTAAGGACCGGCTCGTTTCACAAGCTCGAAAGCCTCGTCAACCCTCCACTCCTGTTCAATACTCATGCCCAGCAACACCTGGGCTAGCACGTCGAGCGGAGCGCCGGGAATGCGCAGGGCGTCCAGACGGCCTTCGCGAGCGGCTTCGCGCAGCGCTACGCACTCGACAAGATCGGGCAGACTCATGGGAACTAGAGCGCCTTGCGCCACGCCGTCTATCCGATGACCGCTCCGGCCGAGCCGCTGTAGAGCGCGGCTGACGCCGCGAGGAGTGCCGATCAGCAGAACCTGATCCACGCTGGAGAAATCGACGCCCATCTCCAAGCTGCTGGAAGCCACCACGGCGCGCCAATAACCAGTTTTGAGACCATCTTCAATTTCGGTTCGCGTCTTACGATCAACAGACCCGTGATGGACGGCAATTTGGTCATCCAGATGGGGCAGCAGAATCTTCAAAGCCAAGCCGAGCCGTTCCACTCCCGACCGAGTAGTAAGAAAGATAAGACTGCACTGCGCGCGCTCAACTAAATCTGCCACGGTGGGCGCGATGCGAAACGGATTGTGACCGGCGGGAGGAAGCCAGGTGCCGGGCGGCGGCGCGACAACCTCGAGCCGGTGCGATTTGCGGAAGTCGGCTCGGGCTACCGCGCAAGGGCGGTCTCCGCAAAGCAGCCGCTGGATAGCGTCGATGGGCCAAGCAGTAGCTGAGACGCCGATGCGCTGTAGCGGGCGGCCGACGCGGTGCTCCAGACGTTCCAGGCAAAGCGCTAGCAACGATCCTCGCTTGCCTTCGGCAAAGGAATGAATCTCATCGACAATGACGGTGTCCGGGTCAAAACCAGTTTCACGCCACGCCGCCTGAGAGAGGATGGAACTCAGTGTTTCCGGCGTAGTGAGGATAAGGTGGGGGCGCGTGCGGCGCTGGCGATTCCGATCTTGCTGGCCGGTGTCTCCGGTTCGCACCTGCATGCGAATCTGCTGAAGGGGCGGTAAAGCCGCGTTCACCGCATCGAGGGCCGGCTCCAAGTTGCGATGGATGTCCGTATCGAGTGCTTTAAGCGGCGAGACATAAATAGCGCATACGGCGTTCGGCAGCTTGTTGGCGCTGGCCCGTGTGGCCAGTTGTGACAGCACCGAAAGAAAGGCCGCGAACGTCTTACCGCTTCCGGTGGGCGCCAGGATCAGCGTATTTTCGCCTGCCGTAGTGTGCGGTAATGAGCGCTGCTGTATTTCACTTAAAGCGGGGTAGTGCGACGTGAACCACGCGGAAAGGGCTGGATGCAGCGCGCGCAGAATTTCGTCTTGCGAGTTGGAGTTCTTCGGTGCTGTTTTACTGGAGCGACGCTTGGTAGAGCGCTTCAACTCGCGCGAGATCATCGCAATCCTCTGGCTTCTTGTCCTGCCGCCAACGTACGATGCGGGGGAAGCGCAAAGCGTAACCGCTCTTATGGCGAGCGCTCTTCCCCACGCCGTCGAACGCCACCTCTAGCACCACCTCTGGACGGACCAGCATAACGGGCCCGAATCGGTCCGTGGAGGCAGCGCGCAAGATCTTGGTGAGTTCCTTCACTTCAGTGTCGGTCAACCCGGAGTACGCTTTGCCGACGTTCACGAAAGCATCGCCGAAGCGTACCGCGAAAGTATAGTCGGAAAAGACGGTCGCGCGACGGCCGCTGCCTTGCTCGGCGGAAGTAATCACCACATCCAGTGTGCCGTAGGGGCGCTTTAGCTTCTGCCATGAGCCGCTACGCTTGCCCGGCTCATACACGCTGCCGCGCCGCTTCAGCAGCAGCCCTTCATTGCCTCGCGCGCGCGCTTCGCGGAACAGAGTGTCCAGTTCTTCCTGTGTGGTGACGCTGTACTCGGGAGAAAGCAGGAGCGGCAGCGTTTGCGCTTGAAATAGCCTGGCCAGCAGCTGGCGCCGCTCCTCCAGAGGCTGACCGAAAAGCAGCATTCCGTTTCGTAACAGCAGGTCGTAGCCCATGAAAGCGACCGGCACTTCAGACATCAAGCTGGCGCGAACACTTTTGCGCGCGAGCCGTTGTTGCAGGACGTTGAAGCTGAGTGCGCGGTTGTCGCGCCACGCCAGGATCTCGCCATCTATCAAAGCGTTTCCGCTAAACTGGGCGAACGCGCGAGTCAATTCGGGGAACGCAGCCGTAACCTCTTCCATGCCGCGCGAGTAAATGCGTACATGGCCGGCCTCGAAGTGTACCTGGGAACGGATGCCGTCGTATTTGTCTTCTACCATCCAGTTTTCCGGCGAGGCCAGGTCTTCCAAGCGCTCCAGCGGCCTCGCGAGCATGAACTCCATGGGATGAAAAAGCCGCGCTTCAATGCCGGCCAGTTCGCCGCGCCGGGCGGCAAGCGCCACTCGCGCCAAGTCACCTAAACGATTATTTGCATCGCGAATGGCATCCGGCGGAACCCCGCAAGCGGATGCGACAGCTTCCTCCACCATCTTGCCCATCAACCCGATGCGCAGCCCGCGCGTGATGACCTTAACCAGGTATTTGACCGTCAGCGGCTTGAATGACTGAAAGGCTTCGACCAGCAGCTCGCGCTTCTTCGCCGTTACCCGAGCACGAAAAAGCTGTTGATAAATATCATCCGCTTCGCGCAACGTGAGCGGCTTGTCCGCGCTGATGCCGCGCAACAGAAGTCCTGCCGTCTCGCCGCTGTCGCCCACTTCCGAATAGCAGACGTTCAGCGTTTCCCAATCCCATCCGGTCGAAGTCTGCAGAGCATCGCGAAGAATGCTATAGCCAACCGACAGCTTCGCCTTATTTTGTGTTTCGAAGAGAGTGCCGTTGGTAGCTGTTTCCGCCGCTGGTCCGGCAGCAAGAAACTGCACTGCCAAAGCAAGATCATCGTCACTTAGCATGCGGAGATAGTCCGCCAGGATGGAAACCTTACGCAACCGGCTTCCGAAGCTGGCGATCTGCTCGCAGGTGAGCGCCAATTGATCCATCAGCCCTCCGCCTCGATGTTGGTGCGGTCGCCCGCCCGGTGCGGCGCCGCGGCAGAATGACCTCGCCCCCGCAACACGTGTGCGAACGGGGCGGTGTACCCATGTACGACATCAATGTGTTTGGCGCCGGAACCGTTCACCAGCGTAAGTAGTTCGTCGAAATCAGCGTGATCGGAGTAGGGTATCAGCTCCTCAGCGCCGCTGCGCGAGCGCGCATTATCGAGCGCCGCCCAGCCCGAGACATACGCGAGGCGGATGTTCTTGCCGCTTGCTTCGAGCACATTGCCGTGTGTCGGCACAACCACTAGAGCCTTGCCTGCAGTGGTCTTGGCGTCATATGGCTCCCAGCCCGGAAACGTATACCCGGAGTCCTCATAGACTGGAATAAACTTGGCGATCGCGCCATGGACTGCGGTGCGAATCCCCGCTTGGCAAAGAACATGAACAATCTCCTGCCCACGGCCCAGCGGATAGCCGATGAAGGCTGGGATCACACCATCATCCAGACAACCTTGTGCAAAGCGTAGGATCTGCGCGATGGCCCTGTCGCGATCCAAGAGCCTATAGATCGGTAAGCCGAACGTGGATTCAATAATCAGGCGATCACAAGCGACCGCTTTCGTGGTATCGCCGCAGAGAGGCTGGCGCAGCTTAATATTGCCCGTGTAGACGACCCGCTCGCCCCGGTACTCAATCAACAGTTGTGCCGCCCCGAGGATGTGGCTCGCCGGGAAAGCCGTTAAGAGCGCGCCGTTCCATTCCGTGCTTTCACCGAATTCGAGAGGCACTCGTTCCGGCTCCGCCTGCTCGTCGGTTAACCAGAGGCGCATGCGATAAAAGCGCAGCGTTGTGGATCTGCCGATTACCTTTCACTGGCAACCGCGCGCGTGATCGCTGTGGCCGTGGGAGATCCACGTTGCCGGGCATGGATCCGTGCTGTCCAGCCAGAGATCGATTTCCGGAAGATAGAGGCCAGACTCGCGAAACTGAATTTCCATGCAAGAGACTACTCTTTGAGAAATAAAGCGCAAAGCTGATCGATGAACTTGCGCACTTCTGAATCGTGCCCGGGAGTGCCATTCACCATAATCGAGAAAGCCAGCCAGCGGTGCCGCTCCGTTTCGATGTAACCGCTCAACGCATTCACGTGCGAGAGCGACCCGGTTTTCGCATGCACGCGCGCGCCGCCCACGGTGTTACCGAAGCGATGTTCCAGTGACCCATCGAC
>CAXUCT010000380.1:0-4318 GCA_964249415.1 uncultured Bryobacteraceae bacterium
CTCATGGCCCCACGTATAGGCAAGTGTAAAGAAGCTGCCGCCAAAATACCGGCTGTTTGTTATGCGCTTGGTCAGGCTCGTCTGCAGTGAGTTGTAGTTCGATTTTCCGAGGTTCTGGAACTCATCCAGGTAGCTGAACGTGCCATTGTTTGGATCGCCCGGATCGTAAATTCGATTGCTTGCGCCGGGGATGAACGGATTCACGTCCACCAGTTCGGTCAGCTTATGGCTGTCCGCCCCGATATAGCTGACGTCGAACGCCAGCCCCGTTCCCAGCTGTTGTTCGATCGAGAAGTTGTACTGGAAGACGTATGGCGTGCGGAGCTTGGGATCTACAAAATAAACACCGCCTCCGCCCACAGGCAGATAACCAGCATTCGCGAAGTTCAGGCTGCTGCTCGGCGGCTTGGAAGGAAACGGGTTCACCACGCCGGCGGCTGTGAACGGCTGCTCCAGGTAGCCGGGTGCACTGGTCGGACTGGCAGGTGGGAAGTTGAAATCGGTGAACCCGAAGAAGGGCGCTTGGCCGTTGAACTGCAAATTGTCTTCCCCCTTGAGGATGTCGTAGAACATGCCAAATCCACCACGAACACTGGTCTTGCCGTTGCCAAATACGTCCCAAGCGAAACCGAATCGCGGAGCCCAGTCGTTCTTGTCAGGGAAGTTGGAGCCCCTTGGCGCGCCAGGGTCGCCCGGAAACACCTCACCCGTGGGGGCTCCGGGAAATCTGGTCGATTGCAGTCCCGGAATGAAGGCGAAGCTTCTGCCCTGGGTATCGAATTTCGGTTGAGCGTATTCGTAGCGCAACCCCAGATTCAGCGTAAAGCGCTTTGTCACATGCCATTGGTCCTGTGCATAGCCGGCGTAGGAGTCGGAACGTATGTTCGAGGGCGCTTGCGGAAATTGCAGATACTCATCCGGCAGTCCCAGCAGAAAGTCCGCTAGATCTGTCCCCGATCCGGCTTTGCTGCCTGGTCCGTAAAAGATAAAAGCGCCATTCACGTAGTAGTCGTAAACCGTATTGTTCTGATAAGGAGAGAAGTAGAATCCGAACTTCCAATCATGCCGCCCCTTGGTCCAGGAAAGATTGTCGTAAACGCCATAGGTATTGTTGATTAAATTCGTTGGACCGTTGGGGCTAAAGCCTGCAATCAGGTTGCTGCCATTAAGCTGGAGCAAGCTCGGCCCGGTGGAAACATCGGGAGTAACTCCGATGCCTAATGCGGCTGGAGTGGGAAGCGACGCCGTTGGCTGATCTTGCAGGTTATTAGCGCGCTGCGCGGTGACTCTAAGCTCGTTTAGTAGCGCCGGAGTAAACGTGTGTGTGTAGGTGACGGTGCCGAAGTAGTTGCTGATATTGTTAGCGACCGGATAACCGGAGACGTTCGACCCGAAATTAGCGCCCAGATACGTGAACGGAAGCGACTGTGTCTCCCCATGCGCCGTGAAAGTACCGCTCAGCGTGTCACGGCCTGTGATGTTCGCGTCGAATCGCCCCAGGTACTCGTTGATGTTGTTCTGAGCGGTTCCCTGCGTAAAAAGGAGTCCCGTCGGCGAGATGGGAACGAGATTGTTCTTTAGGTAATTCAAAGCAACGGGATCAAGCCTGGTCGGATCAATAATGCCTTGCGATGCTAATGCCGGGTTGGACTGGTAATAAGGATGCGCGGGCGCGCCGGTCGCCGCGTTGCCGGCTAGGAAATTGACAACGTTTGGATCAGGACCACCATTCACCGCTTGAGAAAAGTTCCCTTGCGCCTCCAGAGGAGTTAACGTTGGTACCGTGCCATACTCCGCAACGGACCACCAATCGTGCCGCCGTACTGATTCCGCTTCAAAACATTGCGCGGCAGGCCGGCTTCGTTCTTGAAAAAATCGTTCGCATCTAAGTCGGTGTTCCGAAGGTAGTCGTAAGCCGTTCCGTGCAGTGAGTTCGTACCGCTCTTCGTCACCACGCTCACTACGCCGCCGCCATTCCGCCCGTACTCGGCGCTGTAGTTACTCTCTAAAACTCGAAACTCGGCTATCGCGTCTGGGTTCGGGTTAGCCACGTAGCCGTTCGAAAGCAGGTTATTATTGTTTCCGCCATCAAGCAGGAAGGTCACGGAGTCGCTCCGTCCGCCGCCGATGCTGTACCCGCTTCCCGTGCCCGAGTTGTCGGGGTTCGTCGGTGTTGCTCCCGGCTGTGTCGCAATTAGGTCGAGCGCATTACGGCCATTCAGGGGAAGCTCATAGACGGCGCGCCCGGTGACGGTTCCTCCTACCGTCGAGTTTTGCGTCTCCACCGAACTCGCCGTGGAGCTGACCTCAATCGTGTTGCTCACCTGTCCCACTTGCAGCTTCAGATCCACCCGGAGTGTTTGATTGATGTCCAACGCATTGTTTCCCGTCGCGACCACTTTGCTGAACCCAGGCGCTTCCGCCGACACTTGATAGTTGCCCGGCGCCAACTGGCTGACTTTGTAGTAGCCATTGTTGTCGGTTGCCGTCTGCTTGCTGATCTTGGTGCCGACACTGGTCACAACGACTTGCGCGTTCGGGATGGTTGCGCCGGACGGGTCCGTAATCACGCCGGCGATTGCTCCGGTAACATCTTGCGCTCTTAAGCACGGCGCCCCGGTGGAAAGGGCCAGGATGGTCAGCGCTGCGAATGCCTTGCAAGCGCGTTGAGAGACACTTCGACTCATGCTGTTGTACTCCGATTTCGATCTATTTTCCGGTCAGGGAGACGGGGCCAAACCAGGTACCTCGAAGCTGTCGCTGCCAAACTGCACCGGTCCGCGATCGCTCCGCAGGCAAAGTGAAACTGTAATCATACAGCAACGCCCGCATGTAATGGGGAGGTTTTGTGAACGGTGGCGGGTTCAGTAGTCCCGTTACTGTGGGCTCCCCCACCATCAGCCGATACATCAGACTGCCCACCCAGCTGTTTTCCTGAATGGTTCCTAAGCTGGCGAACCACATCTGCCAATCGAGGCGCGGCTGGTGCGGAGCGACCAGCGGAAGCCCGCGATGCAATTCGCCCGGTTTGTATCTAAACGAGTACTCACGCCACGTTGTTTGATCGTCCGAACCTTCCAGCACAATCTCCGGACGCGTCGTAGTCATCACAGCAAACAGGCCGTAACTGTTCACAATTTCAAGAGGGGCCAGCACCGCAACGGGCTTACCGATGACGCCGGCCACGCTCGGATCAAGCGTCTCCATTAGTTGTATGGCCCCCAGCGCAATTAGAACGGCGCATGCTACGTTTCCCACTGGCCGAAGCAGCTCGGCTTTACGATGTCTGCTTCGTAGCCATGACGCCAACGGCGCAAACGTTCGGTCATCCAATCCCCAAATACACAAGGAGAGGGTCAACAGATTGAAGAAGGCGTAGTTGCCCGTCAAAATGATCACCAGTTGCAACAGCATCAGCAGGCCCACGCCGATTTGCCGCAGCAACCGCGGTCCGAAAAGGAAGAAAGGCACAATCAGTTCGATAGCAAGCGTTGCGCCGGTGAGCGAATCCAGCAGCGACCCGGGCGCGGGATACGCGTAATAAGCGTGCGGGGCCGGCAACGGCTGCGTCAGGAAGTGAAAGCGTAGGGCATGCAGGTTCCGCCAATTCAGGTCCTGCGAAGCGAGCTTGACTACGCCAGATTCGAACATCAACCGGAAGAGCAGAAAACGATACGTCCACACTAACCAAGGCGCGCCCGCAAAGAGCGCCAGAAATCCAGATTCCAGCAGCAGCGCATCCCACTGAAACCCAGTAAACGGCTGCGCCACGGAAACAATCGAAAGGTAGAGCAGCCAACAAAACGCGGCTGATACACGGGTGAAAAGCCCGGCCGTCAGCATCAGAGCCGCTAAACAACCCACTGCGCAAAATCCCGTCAGAGCAGCATCGTTGATAGCGAACCAGAACAACGTGGGCACTTCAAAGAAGGCTCGCGTGCCCAGTTCTGCGCGTAGGCCGGACATGACTTGCGCCACCGGCACAACGCCGCGCGATCCAACCAGCCCCACAATCTGCGGCCATAGCGACCCGAACGCGGCCAGATAGATCAGACCGAGCAACCGGAGAAACAGCGCTTCCGTTAAGGCGAAAGCGCCCGGCCTCCCCAGAATCCGCCCCGCTCTAAGGCCTGCTTCGCGTAAGTTCATTGAAGACCCGAAACAGCCATTCGGGGACACTCCGGACTAATCGTTTGCGCAACTGCCAACGTGCGAGGTGCAAGCGCGTCCTCTCCCGAACTGCCCAGGCACCAATTTTGCAAGCCGGTCATCTATGAGAGCGCTGCCTGTCAAGCGGGATGTGCGGAGGAGTTTTCAT
>CAXUCT010000381.1:0-4276 GCA_964249415.1 uncultured Bryobacteraceae bacterium
ATCGTGTTGCGTTGAACACCGCGATTTCGTTCATCCGAAGTGAATCAGTGAGAAAGCGTCACGTCGATTCGTGCGGACCTCATCTCATGGAGTTTATAAAGGCGCCGGATACCGAAAGCACGGAGGTCCAAACTATGTATTAACTCATCACGAGCATGGAACCACTTCACAGGGCTTTGATCCTCCTCTACTTGGAAGGGAACAGCTATGAGGAGATCGCCGCGATTTTAGGCATTTCTGTTACGAACGTGGCGACAAAGCTCAATCGCCTTAAGAACACAATGAAACAGGACACGACCGTCCGCCTGCAAGAACGAAAGGGATAACAGCATCATGAATCTTGACGAACTTGAATTAGCGTGGCAGACTTTGGACCGCCAACTGGATACGACCGTCAGGCTCAATCAGCAACTCGTCATTGCCTCTAAGCTGAGCCGCGTAAAGAGTCCCATTTGCCGTCTTGCAGTCCTTTTGAGCCTGGAAGGGGTGACCGCATTTTGCATCTTACTGGGTCTGGGCAGTTTCGTTTTCAGGCACGCCGGAGAAGCAAGTTTGCTTGGCCTGCTGCACTATTAGACATGTGGGTGATCGCATCTCTGGCCGGTACGATCCGGCAGCTTACCCTCATCTTCATGATGAATTATGAGCAGCCTGTAGTCGTGATTCAGAAGCGGATCGAGCACTTAGGTCTACTGCGGCTTCGTATCATCCGCTGGGCGCTCATTACAGGTCCGGTCGTGTGGTGGCTGCCCTTTCTTGTGATTGCATTCAAAGCTGTTTTTGGATATAGATGTGTATCAGACCTTCGGATACCGTTTCTTTTACATCAACGGGCTGGCCAGTGGATTATTTGTGCCACTACTAATCTGGGCATCGAAGAAGTTCAGCCGGCGCATTGATCATTCCCTCTTTCTTCGGAAAGTGTTCACTATGTCGAAGGCGAGTATATTCATAACGCCTTAAATTCGATGGCAGAAGTCTCAGCGGTTGGCGTTCTCCACCAGGGTCTCGCGTAAGGATTATTTGCTGGTACCGCTTGCTTTCACGCGCGCGGCTCAGCTACGCGACTTGGTCTAGAGCAGCTTCAAAGTCGGCCAGCAGATCGCGCCAGTCCTCAATGCCGAGCGATATCCGAACTAGGCCTTCGCCGATGTCGCCTTCATCCAGGTCACGTTTAGACCAGGCGGAATGCGTGGTGCTGCGGGGGTGGCACGCCAGCGTCTCCACTCCCCCGAGCGAGACCGCATTGCGGGCCAGGCGGAGATAGCGGAGGAAATCGAAGGCCGCCGGCTTGCCGCCCTGGAGGTCGATCGAGATCAGGCCGCCGGGAAAGTCACACTGCTCGCGGTAGATGCGAAGCTGCTCGGGATCATCGAAGAGGGTGGGATAGTAGACCTTCTTTATTTTTGTATGGCCTGATAATGCCTCGGCAATGCGTTGGGCATTTTTGCTCTGGCGGTTCATGCGGAGATTCACTGTAGGTAGGCGCGTATCCAGAATCCAGCACTCATCCGGTTGCAGAATGTTGCCGAACAGGCTGCGCTTGCCGCGGATCTTGGTCATGAGCGCGGGGTCCTTTGTTAAGGCGACGCCGCCGATGATGTCGCTGAAGCCGCCCAGATATTTAGTTGCGGAATAAAGCGAGATATCCGCGCCGAGCATAAGCGGGTGTTGAAAGGCAGGTCCGAGAAAAGTGTTATCGATCATCACGAGCGGCCGTTCGCGCGGGGCGTGGCCGTTTTGAGGGGAGGCGGGCAGAGCCGCGACTGCATCGCTGGCCGCTTTGATATCGGTCATGACCATGGTCGGGTTGGCCGGCGTTTCGATGAGCACGACGCGCAGGTTCTTGGTGGTTCGGATGGCTTCGGTAATGGCGGCAGTCTGGCCGGCCACGACGGGGACACCTGCGATTCCAAAAGGTTGGAGGAAGGCTTGGATGAGAGTTTGTGTGCCCCCGTAAATGGGAATGGTATAGAGGAGCGTGTCGCCGGGCTGTAGGACTGTTAGCAGAGCGGTCATGATCGCCGCCATGCCGGAGTTAAAGACTGCTGCCGATGTCGCGCCGGGCTCGAGGGGGACGATTTGATCCTCCAGGATCTGGGCGTTGGGATGATTGAAGCGGGAGTAGACCAGATCTACGCTTTCTTCCGCTTTACGCTGGGCGCCGCGACCGCCCATGATGTCAAAGGCACGCTCAGCGGCCTCTGGGCTAGAAAAAACGTAAGTGGAGCTGCGGAAGACTGCCGGGCGGGCAGAGCCGACGGAGAGGCTAGGATCAAAGCCGCGCGTGAGAACGTCGGTTTCTGGGCGGAGTGAAGGGGGATGCTTGGATTCGGGCACGATGAGTGCACCTCCGCATTGAGTGTAGCGTCTAAAGGCCGCCTCTCTCGCATGAACAGCCGTTCGCAGGAATTGTCTGGACCGATAATGGAAACAGGAGATTTCAGGAAGAGGAAAGGCTGAGGTCTGAAGCGCGAGAGGGGCCCTTGCGGGCGCCAGGGAGGTGTTGCTTCAGGGGTCTTTCTATGAGGTTAGTCTCGCTTTGGTGGGAGTTGCCTCCCTGGCTTGATTCCAATAATAGGATATGATTTTGCGGAGCGCAAGTATTTTCTCTACAAGAATCCAAATTATTTTGGATAAGGGGTATAAACATTGGGAGCTTGATGGCGGGCTCGGCTAGCACAATGAATATAACTATATTGGGCTCAACAGGTTCCATTGGTGTAAACACGCTAGATGTGGTGCGTCAGCGCGTGGACGCCTTTAGCGTGTACGCATTAGTAGCAGGGAAGAACCTGAACGTTTTATGCTCCCAAATTCTGGAGTTCCGACCGAAAGTCGCCATAATTGCGGAGAAGGACGACGTAGACAAGCTGCGGACGCAGCTGGCGGACTTGAGGATTGCCCGAAGGGACTGGCCCGAGCTGGATGCTGGCCCGGCAGCCCGGGTAAGCGCCACGACAGCACCGGAGGTAGGGTTCGTAATGTCGGCCATCGTTGGGGTAGCGGGATTAGAGGCGACCTACGCGGCAATTCGGGCTAAGAAGCGGATCGGCTTAGCGAATAAAGAGGTGCTGGTGGCGAGCGGTCGCTTGGTTATGGAGGCTGTGCGTGAGACGGGCACGGAGTTGATTCCGGTGGATAGCGAACACAACGGAGCGCACCAGTGTTTCCGAGCCGGAAGCCGTTCAGAAGTGACGCGCCTAATATTGACCGCTTCCGGAGGCCCCTTCCGCGATACGCCACGGGAAGCGATGTGGGGGGTGACGCCGGAACAGGCGTTGAATCATCCAACCTGGAAGATGGGGCGCCGGATCACGATCGATTCCGCCAGCATGATGAACAAGGGATTTGAGGTGATCGAAGCCTGTTGGCTGTTTGATCTACCACCCTCACAGGTAGACGTGGTGGTGCATCCGCAGTCTTCCGTTCACGCGATGGTGGAGTACAACGATGGGAGCATTCTGGCGCAAGTCTCCGCAACAGACATGCGCATGCCGATTCAATACGCGATGACATACCCGGCGAGAGAGCGGGCACCCGTACCCAGGTTGGACTGGACACGGCCGCGGACCTGGCAGTTTTCGGCTCCGGATTTGGACAAGTTTCCGCTCTTGAAGCTGGCTTACCAGGCGCAGGAGCAGGGCGGCTCCGCGACTTGCACTTTAAATGCGGCCGATGAGGTGGCGGTGGAGGCGTTTTTGGCGGGCCGCATCGCGTTTCCGGGTATCGCGGAAGTTGTAGAGGAAACGCTGGCGCGACAAGCGGGGCGGGAAGCAGCGACAATAGAGGAAGTTGTTTCGATTGATCTGGCGTCGCGGGAGACGGCGCGCCGGATTGTCGCCGATGCAGTTTTATCGGGACGTGTATGAGGTTTCGGCCGGAGAGTAGTTTCGGAGAGAAGGAAAGGTAGACAAGCGTGGGTTTTTTACAGCCTGTTTTTTGGGTCGTGATTCTGTTGGGCGTCATGATCCTGATTCATGAGCTTGGGCATTTCTGGGCGGCACTATCGGTTGGCATTAAGGTAGAGACGTTCAGCATTGGCTTTGGCACGCGGCTTCTCGGGTTCCGGCGCGGCGATACCGATTTCCGCCTCTCCGCGATTCCCTTCGGCGGCTATGTACGGATGCTGGGGGAGCAACCGGGCGATGAGACCGCAGCCGATCCGCGCTCCTTCCAATCCAAAGCGCGCTGGCAACGCGCCATCGTGATCCTTGCGGGGCCGCTGATGAACGTGCTTCTGGCGATTGCCTTGATCACGGGCCTATACATGTAC
>CAXUCT010000382.1:0-4254 GCA_964249415.1 uncultured Bryobacteraceae bacterium
CATGCCGCTCTGGCTGCGCTGCCACGTGCCGCTGTGCATCGCCTTCGAAAGCATAGCGGTGGCGGGGCAACGACGCGGCGGGGGCGCGTCGTGGGCGGAGGCGATGATCGTCGCTCGCGGATTGCACGGAGGCTTCGCAATCGTCAAGGGACTAGGGTATCGGCTGTACCCGACTGCGAAGTCCGTAATGAACTCGCTTCCCGACTTCCTGATTGCTTTCCTGCTATGGTTTGTCTCCCGCATCGCGTCCTTTCGTGAACTGCTGGCGACAGGATTAAACGAATGTCGCGCGCTAGTCGACACGATGGTGGCTGCTGCCGCCGAAGCGAAACCGGCTCTTCTCAAAGCGACGAAGGCTGTGCTCGCGATGAAGCCCATGGAACTAGATTAGCGATGAAGATCGATTTTGATGAGAAAGAAGAAAGGTTGACGATATGCGTGTTTTTCTTACTGGAGCAACAGGATTTATTGGATCAGCTGTCGTTCAAGAACTGATACGTTCGGGCCATCAGGTGCTGGGACTGGCTCGGAATGATGAGGGCGCCAAGTCTCTGATGGCAGCTGGCGCCGAGGTGCATCGAGGGGATCTGGAGGACCTGGAAAGCCTACGCAGTGGAACGGCCAAGTCGGACGGCGTGATCCACACTGCCTTCAATCACGACTTCTCGAAGTTTGTGGAGAATTGCGAGGCAGATCGACGCGCCATCGAGGCAATGGGCTCGGTACTTGTGGGCTCTGACCGCCCCCTGATTATCACTTCCGGTACTGGAATGGGGAACGCTGTGCCAGGTCAACCCGCGACCGAAGAAAACTTCAATCCCAGTCACCCGAACCCTCGTAAAGCTTCGGAATTAGCAGGTGTTTCCGTAGCGGACCGTGGTGTAAACGTTTCGGTGGTGCGCCTTCCGCAAGTCCACGATCGAGTCAAACAAGGCCTCATCACCTACCTGATCCAGGTGGCCCGCGAGAAGGGAGTCTCGGCGTATGTCGGCGACGGGCTCAACCGATGGCCGGCGGTGCACCGGCTTGCTGCCGCCCAGCTCTACCGGCTGGCGCTGGAGAAGGGATCTGCGGGAGCCCGGTATCACGCGGTCGCCGAAGAGGGCGTGCCGGTTCGAGAGGTCGCTGAGGCAATCGGCCGGGGTCTGAAGGTGCCTGTCGTCTCCAAGTCTCCTGAAGAGGCAGCGGAGCACTTTGGTTGGCTCGGGTTGTTCGTGGGTGTGGACATGCCGGCCTCGAGCGCGTTAACGCAGGAACGGCTGGGATGGCGCCCGACAGGGGCTGGGCTGATTTCCGATCTGGACCAGGCGCGGTATGGCGAAGCCTGAACAGAGTGCGTGCCTCCCGCGCCTTTCCGCAGGTAGTTTAGGCACGAAGAGGAGTTCCACGTCTCGTGGGGAAACAGGCACCGCTTTTCACTCGCGATGGACCTTTCTATTGTCAGAGGCTCGCTTAATATGTAGTGGCCTGTCGCAGGCAGTTCGTTAGCGGCAAACGATCCATAGAAGTGCGAAAAGAATCGTGCGGGCTAGGGCGATGGCGCGTGGAGAAAACCGCTGGTTTTCAGTCCCGGGTTTCGCGTTCAGGTTTTCGCGCTTTTATTGCAGGGCGGTGTAGATGGAGTGGACGAGTGTGCCTTTGGAATCGTCGCCACTGAGTTCCCAGAACATGGCGCCGCCTAGGCCGCGCTCACGAATGTAGAGGGCCTTAACAAATGCTGAAAGCTCGTCGTCGTAGGAATAGAAGGTATTCGTGGCGGGATTGTAGGTCCACTGTGCCAGGCCGCTCAAAGGATCGTAGTGATGCTGGAAACCGGGAAGCGCTTGGACCACATTGTAACCAGCTTGGTCGTCGGGAGCGGTGGTGGTAGCAGATTGATAGAGCCCATGATTTTTATTCGGGACGCCTGTCCAACCGTGAGCGTAAAAGGGAATGCCGAGATTCAGCTTATGAGGGGGAACGCCCGCCTCTAAGTAAGCCGAAACAACCGAATTCACGTTGTTGGCTTTGTCGGCGGCGATGGGATCGGTCGGAGATGTGAAAAGCGGGGCGGCGTGGTCCGCGTAATGGTTCCATCCGCCGTTGAAATCGTAGCTCAACAGGTTGATGAAGTCGAGATAGGGATGAATCTCAGAAAGCTGGATAAGCGAGTACTGCGCTTTGCCTGCGGGAGCGGCGATGCTTAAAGAGTACTGCTTGTGCGTTTTAGCGGTTTCAGCATCGAGTTGAGCGCGAAACTCCTGCAGGAGCAGGGTGAAGTTTGCAGTATCTTCGGGGCTATAGGAGCAGGTGTTGCCGCAGGCGCCGGGATACTCCCAATCGATGTCGATGCCGTCAAAAATTCCGGCTTGCGTGACGCTGTACCACGACGGATCTTTGAAGTTCCCCTGGATGAAAGTGCTGATGCAGGAGGAGACGAGCGCTTGGCGGGAAGCAGGGGTACTGGCGGCGGCGGAGAATCCACTTGACCAGCTCCAGCCACCGAGAGAGATTTCAATCTTCAACTTGGGGTACAGCTTCTTGAGTTGGAGGAGTTGGTTGAAGTTGCCGTGTAGAGTGGCTCCGGCTTCGTCGGCCACTCCGTCGACGCTGTCCGCGGCGCTGACGAGTGTTTCAAAGTCGGCGTATGGGTCGCCGAGCTGGCAGGTTCCCCCTCCGGCGGCTCCGGGTGCGGGAACGTTGCCGAACGCATATAGGACGTGCGTCAGTTTTTCAGCTGAGCCGCTGCTAACGAGATTTTTGGGATAGAAGCCGCTATAAATTTTCCACTCCGGAAGATAGCCAACTAGGCGCTGGGATTGCGTCCTAAATCTGGGGACCAGTGAGGACTCCTGGGCATTGGCTGGACAATTTAGAAATCCAACCAAGGCGAAACACGCTAGGACGTTACCGGCAAATTTGAGAGAGCGAGGCATAAAAACTCCAATAGGATACTCAGTGTCAGGCAGCTTATTCTAGCCCACCTAGCATGCTGTTACCAGGTAGAGAACGGCCTGGCGACATTAACTAGTAATTTCCGGGGGGCTTTCTGGAGCGGGTGAGGGACCGACCGCCCTGTCACCAGCGGTAACGATGTTGGCTAATGGCCGCGCTGAGTTAGTGGGCACTGGGGAAGCCGCTTGCTCACGCGCGCGGCTCAGTTTCGAGGTAGCAATTGTAACAACGTTGTTGTCGCGACAGGCCGCGTTTCACTTAGCTGATTGCTGGGCGGCTAACTGGGCGCGGAATGCCTGTTCGCGTTCTTTGACGTAAGCTCGATAGCCTTCGGGCTCGATGAATGGATTGCTGCCGTTAGGGTCGGTTCGGAGCTTCTTGAGTTTGTCGTCCATGTCGTAGTAGACGCCGTGCGCTCCGAGGAAGATGTCGCAGGGCAGGCCGGCGAGGACGCGGAATGTTTTCTCGTAATCGGCAGCGATGCTGGGGTAGGCGCGGTTGTTGACGAGCTTATATTCGGAATTGACGTTGGGGCTGCCGACGATGACGACGTGATAGAGTTGCCCGCCCTGTTTGGCGTCCATGCTCCAGGTTGTACAACCTTTGGTGTGGCCCGGCGTGAGATGCGCGGTAAGCACGGTTCCGCCGAGGGTGACTTGATCTCCATCGTGTAAAACCCGGTCTACTTTGGCGGGCGGCCAGCGGCTGGCGTAGGCGAAATCTCCCGCGCCGCCGTGCTCGATTTCGGGCACATCGGCATCCATCACCATCAGCTTGGCGCCGGTGAGTTTTTTGGCGAGCGCGCAGCCGGCGGCGTGGTCATCATGTGCATGGCTGATGAGAATGACTTTGGTATCGGAGAAGTGGAATCCGAGCTTTTCGATGTTGGCGCGGATCAAGGGTACGGACTGTTCATAGTCGGGGTTGATCAAGATGTTGCCTTCGGGCGTTGTAATGAGAAATGAGGCAAGGAAGTTAGTGCCGATGTAATAGATGTTAGAGATAACGCGGTAAGGCGGGATGGGTTCGTTCCACTTCGGCGTGAAGTCGGCGGATGAGATAGTCACGTAGGCGATAAAGGCGGCGAGTAGCGGGAGGCGCATAGCGTTAGTATGGCCGAGCAGAGTTGCGACACTACCTTAGGAAGAAAATGGCTATGGTGGATGCGGTGAAGAGGCGATCGTTTTTGCAGGCGGCGGCCTCGATGGGGTTTGTTTCGGGGCCCGTGGTGCATGAGATTGCTGCTGCCGGCATGGACCCGGATGCGAAGCCGCAGTATTCGATTCGGTTTGCGGTGATGGGGCTGGATCATTCGCACAT